>JAJTEY010000026.1 GCA_021299855.1 Bacteroidota bacterium
ATCACCACTATCGGAGTAACGTATTCTACCTCACCCGAAAAAATTAAATCCGTGATGGACGACTTGCGCAATTATATTGATTCACGGGAAGATCTTGTTCGGGAAGAAGGTCGTGTGAGTTTATTCAACTTTAGCGCTTCGTCTATTGACATCCAATTAATTTACTACATCAAACTCATTGACTTTTCCGAGCATTTGCTGGTTCGCGAAGAGGTGAATTTCAAAATTATGGAAATCATGCACCGTCATGGTGTAAGTTTTGCATACCCGACAACTACTGTTCATTTAGAAAAATAGTAGTACTTCATTCCACTTATTGTTATTGCTGTTCCACTTATCAAGTGCGAGTTGTGTTTGCGTAACCACGGGCGTACCATTGCGTAGAAGAACCAAATAACGCAACGCATGGTACAACGTTTACTCTCATCCGCTTCCTGATATACTGAACGCGTGCAGTAACATTCCCCGGACTTGAGCGACCCCGATAAATAGTTGTCGTACGACTGTTTTGATCGGGAGTAAAATAAATGTCAAACTTAAAACACCAAAGACATGGACAATCGCTTCGTCCTCTCGGATTCATTCAACGATCTCGTTTTCGAGAACAGGCACAAATCGTATGGTGCCTACCAGCTGCGCAAACAATACGGCAGAAGAGTAACCCTTGCAGTATTTACCAGCGTATTCATTTTTACGGCTGGAATTTGGGCTTATTCCAAAGTAAATTCCACCAGGGACTTTATTCCTGCGGAGGATTACAACACACAAATTGCGCTTGATATTCCTCCTGTGGGTAATATCACACCGCCGAAAATTGAACCGCCGGAAACTAAACCCGTACGTGATATGGTTACTCCTCCGCAAGGACCGGTGGATATGAAAGACCTGACGACGCCTCAAATCACGAATCAACAAGTAACGACAACCGTCACCAATTCGGATGCAGGAAAATCGACCAAAGGAAATGAGGGCGGAGCAGGCACTTCCACCTCGGGTACAAACACAGGCACCTGTATTGACTGCCCACCTGCTGACACTGTCGAATTAAAACCGCGTTTAGTAACTTACAGTGATACGCCTCCTACCAACGATGAGCTGGATCCTTTTTTGGTGAAGAACCTCAAGTATCCGAGCATGTGTAAAGAAGTTGGTGTAGAAGGAACCGTATGGATCGAGTTTATCGTAGACACTAAAGGCAACTACCGCGATGTGAAAGTGGCTAAAGGTGCGCATCCCGAATTAAACCGAGAAGCACTTCGTGTGATGAAACAAATGCCATCGTGGAAGCCTGCGAAAGACGCAGGAGAAGCCGTAGAATACCTATATCGCAAACCAATCACATTTAAATTACGCAAATAACACATTGAAAAAATAAGCGGTTCTTGCCTCCGTGCCTGTCTGCAATAAACACTTGCCTGTTGATAACAGAATCTCGTGTTGGCAGACCGGCCTTTTTATTTCAGATACTTTCGAAGATAGTTTGTCGTTATACTATCAAATACTACCGATATGTTATTAGGTATTTTATTGCAAGCAGGTGCAGTTGCCGACTCCAACGGAACCGTAACGAACACCGGCATCACTTCTGCATCGGGCGCTGTAACAGCTGCTGCAACCAATGCACAGGAAGTCATTTCCCCACTCAGCCTTGTGCTGAAAGGTGGCTGGGTAATGATTCCATTGTTCCTCTTTTTACTATTGGCTATTTATTTCGCCATTGAACGATTGATTATTATTTCGAAAGCAAGAAAGTCGGATGCGAATTTGATGCACAACGTAAAAGACTATATCCTCAATGGTAAAATTGACACTGCAAGAGAATATTGCAGATCGGTGAATTCTCCGGTATCGCGAACTATTGAAAAAGGAATTTCACGTCTCGGCAAACCAACACGTGAAGTATCTGAAGCTATGGAAACGCACGGTCGCGTTGAAATTGCACGCGTTGAAAAGAATCTTCATTACTTATCGCTAATCGCCCGAATTGCTCCCATGTTAGGTTTCATCGGAACGATTGCAGGGGTTGTTACCATTTTCTACGATATTTCGTTAAGCGGAGATATCAGCATCAAAACTATCTCAGGTGGTTTGTATCAGAAGATGGTTTCGTCCGGTGCAGGACTTGTGATCGGTGTAATATCGTTCTTGTTCTATCACTTACTCAACTCCATGGTGGACGGACTCGCCGGAAAAGTAGAACGTGCAAGTCTTGAGTTTTTAGATTTGATTAACGAACCGGAAAAATAACCATGAAACTTCGCGGAAGACATAAAGAAAGTGCGGAGGTGTTCACGGAATCGTTGAACGACATCATGTTTTTCCTGTTGTTGTTTTTCATCATTCTTTCTACGCTGGTTAATCCGAACGTAATTAAATTGAGTTTGCCCAGCTCGAAAAGCCCTTCTACACTTAATAGCGGGAAGGTTACGTTGGCTGTTGACGCTAACCACGATTACTATGTGAACAATAATAAAGTTCCGTTCGACATGTTAGCTCCGGTGTTGCAAGGAGAAACGAAGGCGAAGAATACCTCGAAAATTATTCTTCAACTCGATAAATCATTAACCGTTCAGGATCTTGCTGACGTGATGCAAATCGGCAATGATTTGAAACTCGACATGGTATTATCTGTACAAAAACAACAATGAGCGCGTTTGCCATAACACTTCCGGAAAGTAAAAACGAACGCAACGCACGACTGTTTGGTGCATTGACAGCTATTGCCGTGGGCGTTATTTTGTTTCTGATTTTATGGCTTATACAAATAGTAACACCGTTGCCGCCTATTCCACCCGATCCGGAAGCGGTAGAATTAGAAATCGGATTATACGAAGGTTATGGCGGTGATGCAGCTATTGAAGGAGGGGGGTCTCAAGGAAATACAGGAGATCCGGGTCAACCCGACGACAACAACCCGACGACCAACACAGCAACCAATCCGCCCCAGCAAGGATCCATGACGTCCAACGATCCGGCAAATCCCGCAAGTAACACGGGCACACAACCGAATGGCGATGACGCACTTTCGCCTGATGTTTTAGCTGCCATGGAAGACTGGAAAAAAAATAAAGGAAGTGCTTCTATTAAAGTTGGTGGTGAAGGGAAAGGAAATCCTTATACCGGTGGATTAGGTGACGGCAAAGGAGATGGTGTTGGGCCGAATGACGGCGGCGATAAAGGAGCTGGAGGTCCCGGCGGTGGCAATGCAACATGCTATCGTAGTATCTTATCGAAACCGGACATCTTGAATCCGACGCAAGAAGAAGGTAAAGTTGTGGTGAATGTATATGTAGACAGAAGTGGAAATGTAAAGAAAGCAGAAGTCAATCCTCAGGGTACAACAACATTGAATTCGGTACTTCGTTCTACGGCGACACAGTCTGCATATAAGATTAAGTTCAACGCCAACAACACGTGCGCTGATCTCATCATTTTATCTATCGACATCAACTTCACGTTGAAGTGACGTACAAGCAAACACTCGATTATTTGTATAGCAGATTGCCGATGTTTCAACGCATTGGACCTGCCGCGTACAAAGCTGATCTTACAAATACCATTGCCTTGTGCAAGTCGCTTGGCAATCCCGAAACTAAATTCAAAAGCGTACATGTTGCGGGCACAAACGGCAAAGGATCAACTTCGCATTTGTTAGCAGCTATATTTCAAGCTGCAGGCTATAAGACAGGTTTGTATACTTCACCACATCTCAAAGATTTTCGGGAACGCATTCGAATAAACGGGAAGATGATTCCGCAGCGAACAGTCACCGCCTTCGTAGAAAACCATCGAAAAAAATTCGAAAAACTGGATCTGTCCTTTTTTGAATGGACTGTTGGTTTGGCGTTCGATTATTTCGCGCAACAAAAAGTAGATTTAGCAATTATTGAAACCGGATTGGGAGGACGATTAGATTCCACCAATGTCATTAATCCCGAGTTGAGCGTGATCACAAACATCAGTTATGATCACATGAATCTGTTGGGAAATACGTTGCAAAAGATTGCAGGAGAAAAAGCCGGCATTATTAAATCCGGTGTACCTGTTATTATCGGTGAAACTCAAGAGGAGATTAAGTCGGTGTTTACAGCGACATCACGAAAACTAAAGACGAACATTTCATTTGCCGATGAGCATGTGCGAGTTACGACACTGCACCCCACTAAAGACTTTCCTCCGCAAGTAAAATTCACAGTATATGACCACGGCAAGCTGTGGCAAAAAAATATTCGTGGCGGGTTGACAGGAAGCTACCAGCGTAAAAATTACAGCACGGTATTACACGCAATTTTCGCTGTACGCGAATTGGGCTATACCGTAAGCGACAATGCTATTTTGAATGGCTTACGCAATGTTGTAGAACTAACAGGGCTTCGCGGACGATGGGAGATTTTGGCTAAATCGCCACTCACTATTGCAGATACCGGGCATAATGAAGGAGGAATTCGCGAAATTGTAAAACAGCTTAAACATACGCCACATCATAAATTACACGTTGTATTAGGTGTCGTAAATGATAAAGATCCCGGCAAGGTATTGGGATTATTGCCCCAAAAAGCCACATACTATTTCTGTAAGGCGAAGTTGCCAAGAGCTATGGAAGCAGCGGAATTGGAACAACACGCACAAAAGGTCGGATTAAAAGGGGCATCTTTTCCATCCGTTAAGAAAGCGATACAAGCCGCAACAGCAGCGGCAACAGGACAAGACGTAGTGTTTATTGGTGGCAGCACCTTTGTTGTTGCAGAGGCAATTTGATTTTTTTTCTGATTTTTTTTGCAGAAACCAACATTGCACATATATTTGCAGCCCGTTTAACCTATTTAGGTTCCCGGGAGCATAGCTCAGCTGGTTCAGAGCATCTGCCTTACAAGCAGAGGGTCACAGGTTCGAATCCTGTTGCTCCCACGGTACGAAAGCCTCACGAAAGTGGGGCTTTTTTGTTTTGCAGTTTTGTAATTCTTTATGGACGAAGCATCGGGACGAATCCTGTTGCTCCCACAGTAAGAAAGCCTCACGAAAGTGGGGCTTCTTTGTATGGAGATTTTTGTATTGCTGTTCGGGGTTAATGGAATTGACAAGCGGTCATATTTCTAAATGTATCATGCTCATTGGTTTGCCCACAGCAACCCAACCAATCCAGCGCCTCAATCATTATTATTTATCTTTGATCTATTAAAGAACGCGATGTTAGCTCAGTTGCCCGACGTATCACTATGACCTGCGGGGCAACTGTCACGAAACATCTAAACGAATGTGAAATATCGCACAACTTAACCCCGAACCAATTATGTTACAGAAAGTATTACTCACGCTACTGCTGATCATTTCAGGTACAACCACCTCTTTACTTCAGGCTCAGACCGAAACTGATTCCACGCAGCTTTACGTCATTACCAAACACGATGGCAAGGAATATATCGGAGTGATTCTTAGTGACGATGGTCGAGAAGTGCTTATTCAAACAGAAAAGCTCGGCAAACTATATATCCAGAAATCTGATATCAGAAGTATGGAAAAAGTGGAAGACGAAAAGCAAATTGTACGTGGAGAATTTAAAAACTCCGGACCATTTACTACTCGTTATTGTTTCACAACCAATGCGCTTCCTATAGTTAAAGGAGAAGATTACGGGCTAATTAATTTGTACGGTCCCGAAATTCATTTTGCAGTGAACAACAGGTTCTCCATAGGACTGATGGCTACATGGCTCGCAAGTCCATTGGTGTTGGCGATGAAATATTCTATTCCAACCAATAGAGAAAAACTGAATTTTAGTGTTGGTACATTGCTTGGTACTTCAGGTTATTTGAACCAGTTTAGAGGTTACGGAGGATTGCACTTCGCCAATGTGACTCTTGGAGATCGTATGCAAAACATTACGTTTTCTGCAGGATACGCTTACGCAACCGGCGGAGGGAAAAGGTTTGAATATGTTGATGGGACTTATGTAGATAGCACAAGCTATAACTATTATTACCCCGGATCGATTCCCTTTCCTATTCCTATGGTGGAGAAAATTAGTCCATTCTACAGAGGACCGATATTTTCAATTGCCGGCATATCCAAAATAAGCGCCAAAGCAAGTTTTGTATTTGACTCGATGGTTGGAGTATTCGCCTACAACACAACTTCAACTAGCACTAAGGTGATACGCGAACCGAATTGGAATACCAACACTACGGGTATTTATGAAGTAACGGTTGAACGTAAGTCGATTAAGTCCACGGCACTTTTCGTGATGCCGGGTATGCGCTTTCAAACTACAGACCGCAAGGCTTTTCAAATTGCGTTGGCGGGAGTTTCGGTATTTAACGATGATGATTCACAATCGTTTCCGTTCCCGATGTGCACGTGGTTTTATCGTTTTTAAAATAAAATTCTCGAGGAATAGACCGTTTTATTCCACGAAACTCTATTTTTTGCGGACTAAATCCATTTTTAGGAGTCGTCGCTGAAACCCTTGCCAGTAAAGGTGTTGAGCGCAATAGCAAGGCTGGTTTTTATCTTATCGCCCGTTTGAGTGAATCCATCCGATTCATGAGTGCAGTCGTCTAATTCTTTATCCATCGCTGTATTCATGCATTACTTTTGCTTCACTAAACGCCATGAATACTCTCATCAGAAACACCCTTCCTATTCTTGCCGGTGTGCTGGCGGTTTTTGGAATTGTATACTCCGGATGCCACGAAAGTCGTGCGAAAAATGAAGCCGGAACTGCTGTTGAACTGCGAAAAGCGATTCAATTATACGAACAGCAAATTTTAGAAGCCGAGACGGTGCACTTGGCTAATGTTAAGCAGTACGGAGAGAAAATGGGTATGACTTCAGGATCTGATGTGATGCCAAAAATAACCGCACAGCAAGAACTTCTGAAAAAACACAAAGAAATTGCAGAGGCTCACAAAATGGAGCTACTGCACACAGATACTACAAACTCAGATAAGAATAAAGAACTGATTAAAGCAATTGATGCAAATTATCAGGTATTGCTGAATGATCTTCCTGCCATTGAGGAATCTCTTATGGGAGATTACAAGACGAACGTTCCGAAGTAATTTGACGACATAGGAGGCGGGTATAGTTTTCATGGGTTTGTTCCTATCTCACCTCCTGAGAGCCTCGGTTCCACAACCGGGGCTCTCGCTTTTTGTACCTTTGTCAAATGTCATCCAACAAAACCACCAAGCCTTTACTGCTATTTTACATTCTTGTGGCTTATGTGCTCATTCAATTTTCTTGGTGGACCTATTTGCTTGTTAAGCTTAATAATGAAGTAACTACACTTCAAACCGAACTTATTGCCGGTAACACCTCATCGTCTGAGGCTCTTATGATTCAAGAAAGTGAAGTGCTCAATAAAAAATTACACAAGCAATGGCTGATGATTTTTGGAGAAGGTTCTGTGTTCCTCCTGTTGCTTATTCTTGGTATTGCACGTACACGCAATGCTTTTATCAAGGAGTCTGAAATCAACAGAAAACAAAATAATTTCTTGTTATCGGTAACGCATGAATTAAAATCTCCGTTGGCATCCATTCAATTACAGTTGGAAACCATTCAACATCGCAGTCTTTCTGCAGATCAACAACAGGCCATTTTGTCCGATGCCTTGGACGACACCAAGCGCCTGCATACATTGGTGGAAAACATTCTGGTTACCGCGCGCATTGACAATCATTCTTATACGCTTCAAAAAGAATCATTCGATTTAAATACGGAACTAAAATCACTCGCAGATTCCTTGCAAAAAGGTTCGTGTCGAAATCATCACCTTCAAATGCACTTTGCTGCGAATTGCACAATTGATGCAGATCGTCTTGCCTTTCATTCTATTGTTACCAATCTGTTGGAGAACGCAGCCAAATATGCACCAATGAACTCGACAATCCAATTAGAGACCGCACAAACTTCGGAGCACGTTAAGATTGTTGTTGCCGATGAAGGCAAAGGAATTCCTGTCGCAGAGCGAGAAAAAATATTTGAACGATTTTATCGAATCGGTAACGAAGAAACGCGCAGCAGCAAAGGCACAGGACTTGGACTTTACATTGTGAAAGAACTTGTAGAAGCACATGGATGGAAAATTACGGTTGGAAATGCGGCAACACAAGGAACAACATTTACTATTACACTTCCAAAGCATATTAAATCATGAGTAAAAAAGTAGCGCTTATTATTCTGGATGGATGGGGACTGGGCAAGAATGACCACACCAATGCCATTGCGATGGCGAATACACCGTTTTTCAATCAACTACTCGATAAATATCCGCACGCTACATTAGTAACATCAGGAGAAGATGTAGGTCTTCCTGCAGGACAAATGGGCAACTCGGAAGTAGGTCATTTAAACATTGGAGCAGGACGTGTAGTTTATCAGGATCTGGTTAAGATAAACATGGAATGTCGTGATAAAAAAATCGACAATCATCCGGTTTTATTGGAAACGATCTCTTATGTAAAGCGAACCGGAAAATCATTGCATGTGATGGGTTTGGTTTCGGATGGCGGTGTGCATTCTTCTCAGGATCATTTGCACCATTTGCTAGATATTTTTTCAGCCCATCAATTGGACAACGTGTTTGTTCATGCATTTACTGACGGTCGCGATACAGCACCAAACAGCGGGTATCAGTTTCTTGAAAAATTGATAAAGAGAACCGGCGCTACAAAAACTCATCTTGCCAGCATTACAGGACGCTATTACGCCATGGACAGAGACAAGCGTTGGGAACGCGTTAAGGTTGCTTACGACGCATTGGTTAAGGGCGTTGGCACAAAAAGCAACGATGCACTAGCTGCTGTTAAGGCTTCCTATGCAAGCGGAGTAACAGACGAATTTATCGCGCCGATTATTCTTACGAATTCCGAAGGTCAACCATTGGCTACTCTGCAAGAGGGAGATGCGGTTATCTGTTTCAATTTCCGAACAGACCGTTGTCGTGAAATAACCGAAGTACTAACTCAGCGTGACTTCCATGAGCAGAAGATGCATACCATTCCATTGCATTATGTAACCATGACCAATTACGACAACTCGTTTAAGGATGTGAAAGTGATTTACGGAAAAGATGATCTGGAGTTGACCTTGGGAGAAGTCGTCGCGCGTTCGGGCAAATCGCAAATTCGGATAGCCGAAACAGAAAAATATCCGCACGTTACCTTCTTTTTTTCAGGTGGCAGAGAACAAACTTTTGATGGTGAACGACGTATTTTAATTCCATCACCTAAGGTTGCAACGTACGACTTACAACCGGAAATGAGTGCAAGAGAGCTCACCGCTGCGATACTTCCTGAACTGCAAAAGGCAACTGCGGATTTCATTTGTCTCAATTTTGCCAACACTGATATGGTTGGCCACACCGGAGTATTTGATGCTGTAGTAAAAGCCGTAGAAACAGTTGATAGTTGTTTACAAGATGTTGTGCAGTGTGGGATTCAACACGGCTATTCATTCGTCATCATCGCCGATCATGGCAATGCAGATGTAATGATCAATGAAAACGGATCCCCACATACTGCTCACACCACCAATCCTGTTCCCATAATTGTAATTGATACTAACGTAACCCATGTGCATCATGGACGACTTGCCGATGTTGCACCTACAGTATTAAAATTATTGCAACTTCAGCAACCGAAAGTCATGAGCGGACGTGCTTTAATTTAAAGTGTGCCGTCTTGCATGACGGCACACCGGGAGAGATGCGGTTCTTCCTCTCCGGTAACCTGTAGTTTCCATCGTTACCGGTAGCATAACGGAATATTCCAAAAATGTTACAACTGACTTGTTGCTATAAGCAACGTATTGCAGGTTTAAAATTTCACCTGCACCTGAATCACAAAATTTCGTGGAGGCTGTACATCTGCAGGGCGTGAAGAATATTCCCGATTGAAAATATTATTACAAATAAATGCCACTCGTGCTTTGTCGTTAACGCGATAAATAAAACGCGCATCAAATACAATATCTCCTGTATTGAACTTTGCCCGATAAGCTCCAATGCCCGGCAAAGCCGAAACAAAGAACTGATCAATATTTTCCATGAAACTATTGTACCGCATGCTCGCTCCTAAAGAATATTTCTGATAGGAAGCTTCCGAATCAAATTTTGCTAAATGTCTGTACCGATACTTCAAAATATTTTCGTCGGAAGTAGCATACAGTGTATCTACGGCAGGATCAAAACTTAACGATACCGGATTCATGTACGTATAACCACCCAAAACAATAATATCGACTTTCCCGATTTCTCCTTGTCCCATCAAGGAGAAGTCAACTCCTGTAGTTCTTGTCTTACCAACATTCACCGATTTAAATCCTAACCCAAACAACGGATCTACAAATGGCGTTCCCCACTGCCCGAAGGAAAATTCCATCATGTCTGTATATTCCATCCAGAATACGGAAACATCTGCGTAACCTTTCCAATTAGCTACGCGTACACCTTGCTTCATACCTAATTCCGCCGATTGACCGTATTCCGGTTGCAATTGAAAATTCGGATAGATTTCCAGTCCGCTGGCTGAAGTTCTGATGTATTTCTCTGCTACTGAAGGGAAGCGATAACCTTGTCCGTATGACGCTCTGAAATATGTTGCCTCAGCCGCCTGATAACTCACACCTATTCTTCCAACAGGACGGAATGGCAATGTCAATGTATCAGATCCCATAGCCAGACTAAAAGTTGACTTCGCCGTGTCTACCCTGAAATATTCTCCACGTACACCAACGGTTACAAAAAGTTTTTCAAAAAACTTGTAATCCAGCTGCGCATAACCGGAAACATTATTGGCATCGCGCTTCCCGTAAATCTCTGCATCAACTGTTGTAAAGGTTCCTACAAGACCACTGGTAATCGTAAGTGCATTCTTAAGCTTAAACTGATATTGATATTCACCGTACCATAATTTCGCTAATGAGCCTTGAGCTTTATCATTTTTGTTATCCGTGACAAACACACGTGTTCTTAAATTATGACGATGCCCCTTAGGACCATAATATGAAACGTAAGGGTCGACGTTATATCGATGGTTTTTGTAGAGTTGAATTGTAGAATCCGCGGGCGTATAGGCCAATGTATCATTATACCACAGGATAAATAATCCGCCTGTTGTTCGCATGCCGTTAACATTAACACCTGCACTCAATCCGGGAATACGCTGAAAACGATAACGTGTATTGATGTTCATTCGCTGACGCTGTTCTGTTTCCAGATAACGATATCCATCATCGTCAAATACATGGCCGCCAATAGTTAAGTCCAGATTTCCGATTTGTCTGGAATGCGCGAAATTGATTCCATTGGATGCCGGATTAGTATTTCCCCACCAACGCAATTCAGGTCGACGAGGATTATCATACAAACCGGAGAACATCGTAATCGTAGTTTGCGGCTTAGGCCCCGGATAAGTAGTCCTGAAGTGAATTACGCCATTCAACGCCGATGAACCAAACAACGCGGATGAAGCACCTTTGAGTACCTCTACCTGAGAAACATTTTCTACGGGTAAATAATTCCATTTCACGTCACCTGCGTCACCCGAGAGCATGGGCATATCATCTACCACCATTAATACACGTGAACCTGCACCAAAACTATACCCGCTCCCACCACGAATATTCGCCTGTCCATCAGTAACATTAACACCGGGCGTCTGGTCCATGATGGTTTCCATGTTCGTCGTATTCTTGTTTTCAATCAAACGTGGTTTTATCACTTCCATGGAGACCGGCACCTCGCCTATTTTTTGCTCATAACGACCGGCCGAAACTACCACAGTTCCCAACTCGCGTGAAGAAGAGGATAACAAAACTAGCACCTGTGCGACACCGCCCTTTTTTACATTAACGACTAAAGTTTTAGAAATGTAACCCGTGTATGAAACATTCAGTGTTACATCTGTACTATCACTATAGGTTGTACCGTTAATAGTGAGAGGAAAAGAAACCTTGCACACAAAATTTCCGGTAACATCAGTAATAGCGCCCACGCCAACATTAGTTGTAACTACAACGCCAATCAACGGTTCTGCGGTTGCACTATCCTTCACATTTCCGCGTACAAATGCTTGTTGACCCCATAACTGCAATCCACAAATCATAAACACTAAAAAACCTAAAACAATTCGAATCGAAAATTGCATAACGTCTAAATTTGAGCCGGTATTGATGTTATTTTTTTGTTTTGAATATGCAATGTAATTGAAAAGGATTATACGTACAATATGAGTTCCGACGAAACCCTATATAAAATCGCTGTAACCCGAATTCCGTCCATCGGACCAATTCTTACGAAGAAACTAATCGCCCACATTGGCAGTCCCGAGGCGGTTTTTTCAGAAAAGGTTCGTAATCTTCAAAAGATTCCCGGAATAGGGAAAATGATCAGCAGTAAAATGAACCGTGATCACGCCTTAGCACAAGCAGATAAAGAAATTGCATTTATGGAAAAACACCATGTGCATGCTCATTTTTTCAGCGACCCCGATTTTCCCGCACTACTAAAACAATGTTACGATAGTCCTGCCTTAATCTATTCCCAAGGACATTGTCGTATGGACGATCAAAAATTAATTGCTGTAATCGGCACGAGGAAAATTACAGATTACGGAAAAAAATTACTACGTCGATTTATTGAAGATATTGAAAGCCTTAACGTAATTATTGTTAGCGGACTTGCGCATGGCGTAGATGCAGAAGCACATGAACTTGCGCTGGAATTTAACTTGCCCACGATCGGAGTTCTTGGTCATGGTTTAGATACGATGTATCCTGCTGCACATCGAAATCTGGCAAAAAAGATGACGGCCGCAGGTGCGCTATTTACAGAATATCCAAGCGGAACAAGAGCAGACAAAGAACACTTTCCAATGCGTAACAGAATCGTAGCAGGAATGTGTCATGCCATTTTAGTTGTAGAGTCCGGCATTAGCGGAGGTTCCATGATTACAGCTGAATATGCTTCGAATTACAACCGTGATGTATTTACATTTCCGGGTGCTGTAGGGAGTAAATATTCTTCCGGATGTAATCACTTGATCAAAACGCACAAAGCTGCGCTTGTTGAATGCGCTGCTGATCTATTACAAGCCATGGACTGGGGTTCAACGGGGAAGTTGGCAAAAAAAGTTAGTCAGCTTCAAGCGGTACATACAGAGGATGAACTGGCCATAATCCATTTGTTACGTGACAATGCTAACGTGCACATCGACGAACTTAGCCACAGTCTGGGATGGACTCTCGGAAAAATTTCGACCGTACTTTTGCAATTGGAAATACAAGGTGCCGTGAAATCACTACCCGGTAAAATGTATCGCAGCAATTAGTGAACTGAAATGCAGGACGCTGCCTCCTTGGCGCGATCTACAACTTGTTTTACATCAGCATCATCTTTCGACCAAGCCAATGCCACAGCCATTCTGCGATACGGTCGAGTGGTAGGTTTGCCGAACACTTTAACGTCCACTTGATTTTTCTCCAATGCCTTGTCTACGCCTTGAATTTTTGGAGTTCCTTCTGCCGAAGCTAAAACAACCGCGCTCGCAGCAGTGTGTTGTAATTTCAAATCGGGAATAGGCAAGCCTAATATTGCACGCAGATGTAATTCGAATTCGTTCAAAGGCAATGCCGGCGCAAGTGTCACCATTCCTGTATCATGTGGTCGAGGTGAAAGCTCTGAAAAATAAACGCCATTCTTTGTCAGGAAAAACTCCACACCCCAAATACCCTGTCCGCCCAACGCTTTGGTTACTTGCGCAGCCATACGTTGTGCTTCAAGAATATCCTCCTCTTTCATCGGATGCGGCATCCAGCTTTCCTGGTAATCACCTCGCTCCTGACGATGACCGATTGGCGGACAAAACAACGTCTCTCCGTTCTTTTGCGTGATCGACAGTAACGTAATTTCTGAATCGAATGGAATAAATTCTTCAATAATTACTTCCATCACATCGCCACGAGAACCTTCAATAGCATATTTCCATGCTTTTTCAATTTCACTTTCGGAGCGAACAACTGATTGTCCTTTACCCGATGATGACATCAAAGGTTTCACCACGCACGGAATTCCAATTCGATGCACAGCATTTGAAAAAGTTTCTAATGTGGTTGCATATTCAAATTTTGCAGTTCGTAACTGTAACTCTTTTGCGGCAAGGTCACGGATCGCTTTTCTGTTCATGGTAAAATTTGCAGCCTTCGCACTGGGAACAACAGTAATCCCTTGCGACTCGTAACTATAAAATCGTTCTGTTCTTATGGCTTCAATTTCCGGAACAATAAAATCGGGGTTGTGTTTTGCTACAATTGCATCCAGTGCATCACCGTCCAGCATATTTATAACTTCCCGGGTATCCGCCACTTGCTGCGCAGGGGCATTCTCGTATGAGTCAACGGCAATTACGTAATGTCCTAATCGTTTCGCAGCGATAACAAACTCTTTTCCTAATTCCCCCGAACCGAGGAGCATAATTTTCTTGTGCATGAAATTTGAATTTGCTTCGAATTTAGTTGTTTACCCGTTAAGCAATACAATAAATATTGCAGGACAATGAGTACGTTTATACCTAAATTTGTCACTCTAATTATTCAAATTATACAATGATTTATGTACGGTAATTTCCGCGAATATCTCCAACGTGAACTTCAGTCCATTGAAGAAGCCGGTTTGTTCAAAAAAGAACGTGTCATTACAACAGCCCAAGACGCTGTAGTGAAAGTAAACGGTAAAGATGTAATTATCTTTTGTGCGAATAATTATTTAGGCTTGTCTTCTCATCCGAAAGTAATTGAAGCAGCTCATGCAACATTAGATCGACATGGGTATGGCATGTCATCTGTTCGTTTTATTTGCGGAACACAAGACATTCATAAAACACTTGAACAAAAAATTGCAACCTTTCACGGCACAGAAGACACCATACTTTATGCCGCGTGCTTTGATGCCAACGGCGGCGTATTTGAGCCTCTTTTCGGTGAAGAAGATGCGATCATTTCAGATGAGCTGAATCACGCTTCGATTATCGATGGTGTTCGACTCTGCAAAGCCAAACGTTTTCGCTATAAGAACTGTGATATGGCCGACCTGGAAGCGCAGTTGAAAGCGGCTGAAGGATCACGATTTAAGATAATTGTAACTGATGGAGTCTTCTCAATGGATGGTTTCGTAGCTCCAATTGATAAAATTTGTGATCTGGCAGATAAGTATAACGCCCTGGTGATGGTTGATGAATCTCACGCTACAGGATTTATCGGAAAAACAGGAAGAGGCAGCGTTGAAGCAGCTAATGCTATGGGTCGTGTAGACATCATTACCGGAACCTTAGGAAAAGCCCTTGGTGGCGCGATGGGCGGGTTCACAACCGGTAAAAAGGAAATTATCGAAATGTTGCGTCAGCGCTCACGTCCATATTTGTTCTCCAACAGTTTAGCCCCTGCTATTGTTGGCGCTTCGATTGCGGTGTTTGACATGTTAAGTGAAACCACTGCATTGCGCGATAAACTGGAGAATAATGTCAAGTATTTCAAAGCCGGCATGGATAGAATTGGATTGGAATACAAGAAAGGTGATTCCGCAATTGTTCCTGTAATGCTGTACGATGCAAAGTTGGCACAAGAGTTTGCTGCACGTTTATTAGATGAAGGCATCTACGTAATCGGTTTCTTCTACCCTGTTGTACCAAAAGGGCAAGCACGAATTCGTGTGCAGTTGAGCGCTGCTCACGAGCAAGACCATTTGGATAAAGCAATCAGTGCATTCGAAAAAATCGGTAAGCAACTAAGCGTTATCAAGTGACAGCATATTCTTTTCAAGAGGAAGAGCCACGTTCCATAATATATGAATATGCGGCTCTTCCGATTTTAGACCGTCATCTGTACCGTTTTCTCTGTGTCATATCACGCATAGAACAACGAGCGATTACGTGGGGCTGTAGCCCTACTTCTAGGCACCGCTCAAGACACAACACGAGTTCGGACACTTAACACCATCGCCCGGGATACAGCTTACACCAATCTTTATGCGGCAATCCGACATGGAGAACAATCGCTTCAGCTTGCAGAACAACTGGGAGATAACATCGAAATAGTACTTGCCTGCAATACACATGGAACTATTTACAGCGACAAGGGCATGTTCGCCAAAGCACTCGAGTATCATCTCAGGGGACTACAATTTGCGGAACAAAAGAATTTCAAAATTTATATCGGATCCGCAGATGTAAATCTTTCCACTTTTTATAATGGTTTGGGCGAAGATCAAAAATCCCTGGATGCGTTGAAGAAAGCGATCACCATCATGGAAGAAACGGGGAACAAAAAAGGAGTATGTGCTGCCTGGTGCAACTTAGCTTCATCCTGCTACTTGATGGACAGTTTGCCACAAGCACTAATCGCTTTTCAGAAGGGCTTAGAGTTTGCGCAGGAACTTAAACAAACTTCATACAAAGCTCATACACATAGTGGACTCAGACAGGTACACATAGAATTGGGACACTTCCAAACTGCAGACTCCTTGCTAAATCTGGCTTATCGTTTGGCCTTACAATAAAATGATGAATACGAGCTCGCCAAGATCACATCAGCTTTTTCCATTGTTAAACGCAAGCAACAACAATTTGACAGCGCTTCCTAATTACGCACATATGTCTTTGGACATTGCACTTCGGCTTGGTCTCCGGGACCAGCAAAGAAATTCGTACATGTAGATGGCTGAGTTGTAAAAGCATTGGGGAAAGTACGACAGCGCGATTATCTTCAACAGAAGATACCTACAACTCAAAGTCAGTTTAATTATTGAAACTGTTGTACAAGATCAGCAAAACTTAGAGCAGAAATACGAGAATGAAAAACGTTTAGCACAAATCAGGCTACTGCACGAAGAACAAGGTCTGCAGCCCTGGTACATTATCGGATTAATTGCCGGGCTCGTATTTTTAATACTCTTCATCATCATGCTTTATAAGCGCCATCAGTTCCGCGCGCAAGTCAATCAGGAGCTCGCTTATCAAAACGCTATAATCGAAGAAAAAAACAGGAATACTACAGACAGTATTAACTACGCTGCACGTATTCAATCTGCTGTTTATCAGGATATTGAAATCCTTCGAAAATCGACAGCAGATGCTTTTGTATTACCCTTGCCAAAAGATATCGTTGGGGGAGATTTTGGTGGATCCAGGATCGCGGTGATGATATTTGGATTTGCATCGCAGATTGCACAGGCCATGGAGTCCCGGGCGCATTTATGATTGTGATGTGTTCGACATTTTTAAATGAAACCGTTGTCGCACATCTAGGAGCGACACCAAGTGTTATTTTCACAAAACTGCGCGAGAAAATTACTGCAACATTAATAAGAACAAAAGCTCAAGGCACGCTTGATTCTATGGATGCCGTTTTACTTCGTTTAGACACTAAGCGTCGCACATTACAGTCAGCCGGAGCGAAAACTCCCGTTTGGATTGTCCGCAATGGAATAATGACAACTTTAAAACCGGACTAGCAACCTGTAGGGAAGTGGGGTGAAGTTGCAACACCATCTACACTGCACGAATGCACATAAGAGTCGGGCGATAAGATTTAAAGTGGTTCCGACGGCTATGTTGACCAATTCGGAGGTCCAGCGGGAAGCAAGAAATACAAGAGTTGGAGGTTGCGTGAGGAACTGGTAAGAATAAGCTCTGAGTCCTGCAGTCATCAGGAGGCTTGGCTCACCTTTACTTTTAACACGTTGAAAGGAACGTTGGAACAGGTAGATGATGTATTGATGGTTGGGATTAGGGTTAGATAGATGAAGAATTCCACTTTAGACCTTTAAGGTTTTAAAAACCTTAAAGGTCTACGACTTATAACTGAACAGTCTTTAGCTTAAGTCCTTTATCGACGTGCAGACCAAATAATCCTATTCATTGGTGGACATCAAATTCGAGCGTAATACGTTGAAGGTTTAATAAACCTTCAACGTATTTAAGGGACCAAATCCCACTCATCCACTCCCCAAATCCACCATTCGTCGATGCTATTAACAAAAAAACCGTAGAAATGTCGTACATTCGCACATCGAATTAAATATACTATTCTATTGCTTTTCAACTATTTACACGTAAATTCAAAATCCATTTTTAATCACGCGGCCCGGACCAAACATCTTTTGCACAATTTATTTGTCGATAAATTTGGTAGAAGTAATTTTCTGCTTATCTTCGCACCCCCGTTAGAAGGGACAATCTGCATTAGTAGAACTATTCAATTATAAGGCTCGTGGATACTTTATCCTACAAAACCGTTTCAGCTAATAAAGCTACGGTACAGAAGAATTGGTTGCTGGTGGACGCGGAAAATGAAACCACACCGGATATCCGGGTGGGCAGCGTTTTGCTACCCCACGCGAACTCCTGGCTACCAAACCTGAAAAGGTGTTGGAATTGGCGATCGGGCGTATGTTACCTAAAACAAAGTTGGGTGATCGTTTGCGTCGTAATGTATTCGTTTATGCGGGCACTGAGCATAAGCACGAAGCGCAGAATCCGACAACAGTAGATTTGAACACAGTTAAAGAACGTCAATAATGGAAGTTACGAATACAATCGGCCGTCGTAAAACCGCTGTAGCTCGAGTTTACATGGAGCGTGGCAACGGTAACGTAATCATCAACAACCGTGATTTAAAAAATTACTTCTCAACAGAAGTATTACAAAATAAAGTGTTGCAAGCATTCGCTACTACTGATACTCTTGGTCAGTACGATGTAACTGTCAATGTTAGCGGTGGCGGAATGAATGGCCAAGCGGAAGCAATCCGTTTGGGCATTGCTCGTGCATTGGTTGACAACGATGAGCAACTTAAGGCAAAATTGCGCGCGGAAGGTCTTATGACTCGCGACCCAAGAATGGTTGAACGTAAGAAGTTCGGTCGTCGTAAAGCACGTCGTCGCTTCCAGTTCAGCAAACGTTAATCCAGATTATTCAATTTATAGCGTCGAAGTACATGTCCAGAACATCGTTCAACGAATTACTAGAAGCAGGTGCACACTTTGGTCACCTCAAACGCAAGTGGAACCCTGCAATGGCTCCGTTTATCTTCACTGAGAAGAACGGAATCCACATCATTGACCTGAACAAAACGGTAGTGAAGTTGGATGATGCGTGCAACGCATTGAAAGCTATCGCTCGTTCAGGCAAGAAAATTTTGTTCGTTGCTACTAAAAAGCAGGCAAAAGATATCGTTGCGGAATCAGTTAAGAAAGTAAACATGCCTTATGTTACTGAGCGTTGGCCGGGTGGAATGTTGACCAACTTTGCAACTATCCGTAAGGCGGTTCGCAAAATGGCGTCAATCGACAAAATGGCTGTAGACGGCACTTTTGACAACCTTTCCAAGAAAGAAAAATTGATGTTGTCTCGGGAGCGTGCGAAGTTAGAGCACCAGTTGGGATCTATTGCA
>JAJTEY010000027.1 GCA_021299855.1 Bacteroidota bacterium
ATTTAAAACGCGTAGCTGATATCAGCTACGCCTCAGCTGTATTAAATTGGGATCAGGAAACCTACATGCCCGAAAATGGCGCTGAACAACGGGCTTCGCAATTGTCGACACTATCAGGCATTGCACATGAGCTCTTCATCGCAAAAGACTTCGGAGAGGTTTTAAATCAATTAATGAATGATTCTTCACTGGATGAAATTCAAATAAGAAATGTCATTCAAACCAAACTTACATACGACCGCTCAACGAAGCTTACAAAAGAACATGTTGAAGAACTTGCACTATCTATTTCACAGGCATTTCAGGCATGGCAAAACGCAAAAACAAATAACCGATTTGAAGAGTTCGCGCCACATCTGAGACGATTGGTGGAACTGAAAAGAAAAGAGTGTGAATGGATCGGCTATCATGAGCATCCATACGATGCTATGTTGGATGAATATGAACCCGGTTTAACCGTGAAACAGTTAGATCAATTGTTTGCTGATGTTCGTGTCGATCTTGTTCCTTATGTACGACAATTAACTGCGCATCCTGTCCCGGAAATTAAATGGATGAATAAACATTATCCGAAGGATGCGCAGTGGCACTTAAGTCTGGACATACTTCACAAGATTGGTTTTGATTTTAATTCGGGTAGACAAGACATTTCCATGCATCCGTTCACGATTAATTTCGGAGCGCAAGATGTGCGGGTCACGACAAAAATTGATGAAAATGATTTAGCCGATTGCCTCACGGGAACCATCCACGAGGCGGGACACGCGCTATACGAGCAAGGTCTAAAAGCTGCTGCTTACGGAACTCCGGAAGGAGAAGCAACTTCATTAGGTATTCACGAGTCTCAATCGCGTTTATGGGAAAATCAGGTTGGACGCAGCGAAGCATTTTGGAAAGCGTTACTACCTGATGTATTGAAACGTCTGGGAGAATCAGCCAACGGAATAACACCAAAGGATTTCACACGTGAACTTAATGTTGTTCAACCGTCATTGATACGTATCAGTGCAGATGAACTAACGTATCATTTTCACATCATGGTGCGCTACGAAATTGAAAAGGAGTTATTTGAAGGGAAACTTGATGTTAACGATATCCCGGCAAAATGGAACGGTGCATACAAAAGTTATTTGAACGTTGACGTACCTGATGATGCGCGAGGATGCTTACAAGATGTGCATTGGTCCCACGGTAGTTTTGGGTACTTCCCTACTTACTCGATTGGAAGTTTTTATGCGGCCCAATTATATCATGCTGCCCAACAACAAATTCCCGAATTGGAAGAAGAGATTGTGAACGGGAATTTCAGCCCGTTGCTGAATTGGTTGCGAACTAATATTCATCAGCATGGTAAACTCTACTCTGCCGATGAGCTGTGTAAGCGTATTACAGGAGAAACCCTTAGCTTTTCATACTTCATGAATTACGCAAAACATAAATACGACCAATTATACCGGCAATAACGTAACTTGTTAATCCAAATCGACCACGCTTTAATTTGGCATAATACTCGCAATTACTTCTACTAAAAAGACTATGAAAACGATTACTCTTATAACCGTCACTGCTGTTCTTCTGGTGGCATCATCGTGTCACAGAAGCGTTAATCAGACATCTTCAAGCAGCAAAACTACAACTACAACAACAGTGAACGACAACACAACAACGACTACTACGCAGACCACTACGCAGACTACAACTGTTACACAGTCGGGTGGCGTCAGCGGTAATGGAGGTGTTGTTGTGAATGTTCCGGTGAATGTTCCTGCTGATACATCTAATATTCGACCGCTGGTGGTTTCGTTTATCAGCAAAGGAGGTGGAATTGATCTGGTCGCTTTTGAAGCATTCGAGCAATGGCTGGGATCACATCCGTCAAAACCGCAGTATGAAAAGACCCATTGGGGCCGTGAAGGAGAAACCAACCTGTGTTTCCGCTTATCCGAGTTTTCAACAGTTTCAAGGGCTAAATTTGTTGCCGACGTTCGTACTTATTTGGCAGACAAAGAGTTAGTATTGATACAGGAAAACGCGGCCTGTTCAAAGCGCTAGTATTATCTGCTGTAGATCGTGGTTAAGAAATCTGTAACTTTGCCTATCATTTTTCAACATTTCTTAACCCGACATCCGGGCTGAATCCGGAGTCGTAACAAAGACCAAAAAGATGAACGAATTTGGGTTGAAAGGCAAGAATTCCAGTATTGCCTCGTTGGGTCTCGGAAAAGTTTCCGCAGCCTATTGGAATCTCTCTCCGGCAGAATTAGTAGAAGAAACGGTTGATCGCGGAGAAGGTGTATTAACAGATAACGGCGCTTTAGCCATCGACACCGGAGAATTTACCGGTCGTTCCCCTAAAGATAAGTTTATTGTATTGGACAGCGTTACTAAAGACGTTATCTGGTGGGGCGATGTGAACATCAAATTTGATGAGGCAAAGTTTGAAACGTTGTACAACCGAATGACGGCATACTTGACGGGAAAAGAAGTGTACGTGCGCGATGCTTTTGCATGTGCAGATCCTCGTTACCGTTTAAATATTCGAGTGGTTACCGAGTTCCCTTGGTCTAACCTTTTCGCGAATAACTTATTCCTGCGTCCTACTGCTGACGAAATCCGTGATTTTGCGCCGGAGTGGCATATTGTGTGCGCACCGGGTTTTATGGCAAATCCTGAAATCGATGGTACGCGCCAGCACAATTTTGCAGTGCTGAACATGACCAAAAAGATGATTATCATTGGCGGTACAGGTTACACCGGTGAAATCAAGAAAGGTATTTTCACGCTTTTAAATTACATCTTGCCGCACGAGAAAAGCGTGTTATCCATGCACTGCTCGGCAAACCAAGGTAAAAATGGAGATACTGCCATTTTCTTCGGCTTGTCAGGAACCGGTAAAACAACATTATCTGCAGATCCTGAGCGTATGCTGATTGGTGATGATGAGCACGGTTGGGCAGATGACAGCGTTTTCAATTTCGAAGGTGGTTGTTATGCTAAGTGCATTGATTTGACACGCGAAAAAGAACCGCAAATTTGGGATGCCATTAAGTTCGGCGCATTAGTTGAAAATATCGATTTCGTTGATGGTACACGTACGGTTGATTACACGTCAACTTCTAAAACAGAAAACACACGTGTGGCTTATCCGATCAATCACATCAACAATGCGTTAGAACCGTCTATCGGTAAAGCACCGAAGAATATTTTCTTCCTTACTGCCGATGCGTTTGGTGTGCTTCCTCCTATTTCCAAATTAACTGTTGAACAAGCGATGTATCACTTTATCAGTGGCTACACGGCAAAAGTTGCAGGTACAGAAGTTGGAATCACTGAACCTCAAACTACTTTCTCGGCTTGTTTTGGTAAGGCTTTCTTGCCTTTGCATCCGGGTAAATACGCGGAATTACTAGGTAAAAAACTGAAGTCGAACCCTGACATCAACGTTTGGTTGGTGAATACAGGTTGGACCGGAGGTGCTTACGGTGTTGGAAGTCGTATTAAGCTTTCATACACTCGTGCATTAATTACTGCGGCGTTAGAAGGTAAACTGGACAATGTAGAATACGGTCAGACACCATTCTTCCGTTTACGTTTCCCTACTTCTTGTCCGGGCGTTCCATCAGAAATTCTGGAGCCTCGCAACACGTGGGCTGATAAAGCGGCTTTTGAAGCTACTGCTCAGAAACTGGCAGGATCGTTCGTTAAAAATTTCGAACAATATGCTTCAGGAGTTAGTGCTGACATTTTAGCCGCAGCTCCTGTAGTTGAAGCAGTAAACGCATAACTCATAAATTTAATTAGAGCCTCCTTCGGGAGGCTTTTTTTATGCTCAACACTATGAAACGAATTGTGATGCTTATCGGGCTAATGACTGCTCTGTTTGTGGGATGTACCACCTACGACAGCGCGGAAGTATATCATAAAAACTTTCGTTCGGGTTCGCATGACTTGCTTCAAATAGAAGGATTTTACACGGACACATCGCGCAAGTCCACAAATAAGGGAGCACATTTGGCAACGCTGGAAGTTAAACCCATGTTTTTATATTCGGATGGAAGTGTTTGGAGCGCCAATCATTATGTACAAACCGGATTATTCCAACCGACGAATTATAAGAATCCTCAGGATTATTCTTGGGGAAATTATAAAATCAAAGGCGATACTATATTAATCGAACGTTTTACTTTAAATCCTAACTCCGGAGCTTACGAACGTGTTATCCTGCGTGGAATAATGGTGTTAAACGGCATTAAGATTATCGGTCGCAGAGAACGCAAAATGCCTGAGGTTGCAGTGAATTACGACATGGTATTTATGCCGTTTGCAGCTAAACCCGATCCGGCCGGTAACTGGACCAGAACGAAAAAGAAATACAATAAATAAGGTTGCCCTTCGCTTTATTGAAGTAGTCATTAACTTTGAATCATGAATCGAATGTTCACTTGGTGTTTTGGTTTTACGCTGTTAATTGCAGCATGTGGAACCGAACACACAACTAACCCGGGAGATAGTGTTACAAAAACAATTGTAACGGCCGGCGGAGACACCATTCAAATTCAGCAGAACGGAGATACCGTAGTGCGTTATTCCAATACGCGAAAAGATTGTTCGATTCTTACGCGCAAACTTCCGGCTGATACGGCTTCGCGCACTTTCGGTGAGGACATACGTCAATTGTATGGTTGTGGTGTGGACAGTTTTGACCTGGTGTATGTGGTTCCTAATTTATTACCCGGTTTTGCCGGCGAGCAATACATTGCAGGGAATACATCCGCAACATATGGTGATTTCGTCAAGCATCTTAACCAATTTAAACTCACCGAAGCATACGCGCAGTTACATATTCAGGTGAAGACGTTAGATAGTTTAAGATCTGTTTCGTTTAATGCATTGCAACTTCCCAATATGAAACCCACATTTGGACGCTTAGGTATGACAGAACCCGAGTGGCAGCAGTTCTCGGGTTTTGCACGCACCTACCCTGTTCCACAAAACGGAGTTTTTACATGGGGCGATATGCTCAATGCGTTTGAAACTTACAGTGCCGAATATCAACAACGTCAAAGAAAGCAATGAAATACGTTTACTTTTTAGCGATTACTTTTCTTACAGTTTTCACCTCTTGCAGCAACGAAAACCCTAATAAAAAAGAGCAAGAAAGCACGATACAGGTTAGCGGTTTCACAGGCAAAGTTCGCCTGTTAAAAAGCGCCGGATTGCTGGCACGATTTGATTCGACTCAGGTGGATTCGTTAGCAGCTATTTTTGAAAAACAAAAAGTCAACGGGCTGGCGGACTTATTGAAACTCTCGGGTGATTTAACAGTAATTGATGCAACTATTCGAAATAATGATATTCGGGAAACTTATAAAATTATTTGCGATAGTATTTCAAAACTGGTTCCTTCAATAAAGCTTTCCGCAACTGAAGCAGCTTACTTACCCGAAGAACCGGGCGGCAAAGACACCGGATGGGTTAAATTGTCTTTACGATTGGATAGCGTGAACTACATACGTAAAATGTATTACTTCGAAAACTGGCCTATCGACAACTTTGTCTACAGAATTTTTAATTCCCGACTTACCGACAAGAATGCTCCTGAACGTCTTTACCTCGTGGACTTTGAACTTGAACAAGTAGACACTACTTCGGAGCGTGATTTTCTGGGTTCATTAGATGTAACACGATTCGGATTATTAAAATTAAATCGGGAACAAGCAGATAAGTTGGGATGGATGGAAGATTTGTTTGGTGTTGAGGCTGAAAACGAGTTTATGATGTGGTCAACAGCAGCTACATCAGCCTATATCAATAAGTTCGAGAAATCCGGATTAATTGGTGCAGCAGATAAAAAGTGGTTTTCGCTGAGGAAGGATGAAATATTGATGTCTTCATTATATGGTGACGAAGACTTCTACGACTATATGGATACCCTATTCGTGAGTTTGAATTTCGACACCATTATTGATTTCAATCCGTACGAAGAGATTTTAACAAGTCTTGCGGCAATTTCACGAGAGCAATTTGTTCCCGGCGATATCGTTGACGAAGTCTCATCAAATCCTGAAATGCATTTTTTACGTTTTAATATCAAATCGAAAAACTATCAATACCAAATGCGCAGAAAGAACGGTTTGCACGATCCGAACATAATTGATCTTGCTAATCAGGCGTTAGAAGAAAATAACATTCCGGGAGCGTTTTATACCGTATTTGCCGATGACAAACGCGTGAGTGTGATTTATATTGAGGATGAAAAATTGAATACTGTTAAGGCTTCCGGAATTTTCAGCAACATGGTAAAAGGATCTCCTTCAGAACTAAAAAGTCGTTACCAAAGTAGCTTGCTATAAGAGCTTCATTGCACTGTAAATTTACTTCCGCTTTTTAGTAAGCGGTTCCATCATCCGATATCGCGGATCGTAAGCATAAGCCGTTATCGTAACACGACAGTTCATGCTTTTCAATTTCGATGAACGCTCCTGCAATTGTTGGGCAGGAAACCATAAATAAAGCGCCCTGATCATTGGATCTACTTTTCGTCCCAGTTCCTGAGCACCATCATCTGCACCAATCAACACACGAACCACTTTCATTTCACCCTTCCTATTGATGTCTACAACATATGTAACACTATCAATTCGTGCCGAATCAGTCCATTTATAATAGTAGTTTACGGGCTCAAAATATTGAACCCAGTTAAAGAAAGCAGGACGGTCATTCTTCCGACGATTGATTGCACGCTTGATGCTGTCACTCTTTGCATCTCCTTCTTTGTCAGCAGCTACTGTAATGGGCTCAGGAGCAACCGGATCAGCAAGCCAGCTTTTGTACCTGCGCATCGCTTTCTTAAATCGTCGTTCCCAAAAACGCTGTGAATTGGATTTATTGGAATAATCATACACCACCTTAAGACTGATTAATGCTTTCACGGGAGGACGAGCAACATAAATCTTTCCTTCCGGCAACGTGTCTTGCGCCGATAAGTGAAGTGTTAAACCAATGAAAAAAATAACCGGAATCCACTTCATCGTTGCACGCGACGTTTAAAGTCTTCCTGTTGCTTATCTGTCGTCGGAACATTAAGTGGCACATCGAATGGAGCCCACACAGATCCCGTATTTTTCTGCTCAACCGACAAAGGTTTTGGCGATACCAGCACCATCATTTCACAATAATAACTCTCGGGAACAAACGTACTTCGTCTATACCATTTGGGTATAGTTTTATATCCGCCACCTTCTCCCCAACTGTTCAATTTTCTGACACCAACATATAATTGCTCAATTAGAATATCATCCATGCCGGGCGAGAAATAAGGAAACTCTTCCGTCCATTTAATAATTCCTTTGGGCGTAATCCACATTCCCACGATCATGGTATCTATTTTCTGTGTGTCGGCAACAACATACTTGTAACTAATAAAAGACGCGTAGTGTTTTGAAAAAATAAAAGTTGTACGCGGATAAACACGCTGAAATTTCTTCGAATAGCGGGCAGAATCAAAAAATGGAATTTTATCCAATTCCACTGCACCTTCTACTCCTTTATTGGCCGGCACTTCCACCACCACTTCCGTAACTGCGGCTAACTGCATTTTATATTGCACCATCACATACGCCGGTAATGTGGATTTACTGACGCGAATTACTCCTTGTGGAACAGTATCCTGACCAAAAAGCATTGCCCCGCCTAAGAGCAGGGAAATACTTAGCACCAACCAACTCATTCTTGTTTGAATCATCTGATCTACTTCGCCGCTAAAGGTTGAAGATTAAACATCGTACGTAATTCATCAGCAGTAGTTATCTCCTTTTCGGATTTTTTTAGCGGCACCTCAACCACTCCGGACTTTGGAAGTAAGCGTGTCTGATCCTCGTTAGCATAATACAACATGCCATCGGCAACCAACCAAATAATATTACGCGTATTCGGATTAAACTTAAAGCTCCCAAACGGATTACCGTAATACTTATATGTTGCGTTGAGTTCGGGATCAATCAAATGACTGAAGTAAGAATTGGGGATACGAACACCGTTATCATCCGTAAACGTTACCGAGATCTGAGCACCTTGAGGAAGATTTACAGGATTATCACAATTATAAATTCCCGTTTGATTAATGGTAAAGGCCCGATAAATCTCTGCATCCTGAGTAGATTGCTTAGGAATAACAGTAGGAATAACAGCGGCTTGTTGTTTCTCCATTGCCTCTTGCCAGTTTTCCTGTGCAACACGTTCTGCTTCTTTTCGCTTGTTTAAAGCAGCAGTATACGTCGCAAACTTTTCATCGAACACCTTTTTTGCCGCCACGTAATTCTGTTCGTCAAATACCGGATACACATCCAGATTTACAACCTCCAATCCTTTTGTCAGCGCGATGACATATTTTTCGCGCTCTTCACCCTTTTTCAAAACTACCGTTTGCCATGTTTTATTATAAATAGCACGATCAAATTTTTCACTCGTTTCATCTACTTCAAATATGACGTTTTTGTAGGAAGCCATTTCCGGAAACTCGCGATCGTTAAATGCAACTGTAAATCTGTTCTTGGTTTTATCCGCCTTCTTGGGTTCAATCGGTTCATCGGGAACAGGGTTTTGCACTCTTACCGCGCTAAGTTGCTGTTGTAATTCCGCATCATCGCTCACAACATATTCGCCTAATCCGGGTTCTCGAGCTTGTTCCTCCAACTTATTTTCTTCTACTTTATCTTTCCCTAGGAACACCCAATTATTAACGATGGTATCATAACGATACAGATTGTAAGCAGTTCCTTGCTTATAAGAACGCATCTTAATATTTAGACCTTTCTGCTCATCAATTTTCGCGATTTTACCATCTACAAATGCGTTCAGTTCCATCATTCCCGCAGAAGCAAACGTGTAGGTTTTTCCGGCGGAATCGTAATCCATAGGGATACCGCTCAACAAGAAGTCAGCTGCATCGTGCATATCATCGCCTGCTCTAAACAACAACACAGCAACTGCCACTGAAGCGGCTATTCCAACGGCAGCAAAGGCCAATTTCGTCCCCGTTGACCATTTACCCTTTACTTGCCCACCGGAACCGGCTTTGTATTGGGAAAGTACCTGATCAAAGTTGCGTCCCTTCAGAATTTCTTCCGAAGTTGGGCGGGTTTGATCAATTTTTACATTTATCTTTTTCATGACTTACGTCGTTTACAAAATTCGTTTAAGCATGTTTCTTTTTATTCGCAATCAAGATTTTTTTCAATTTCTCCAAAATGCGATAGGTTTTTACCTTGGCATTATTCTCGGTGATATCGAGTATCTCAGCTATTTCTTTAAAAGCTCTTTTTTCAAAAAATCGCATTTGAATCAGTGATATGTCATCTTCAGGAAGTTCGCTGATGCTTTCGGATAGTATTGGCAAATACGGCCCTAATACATCTTCCTCCATTTCATCCTGCATGTCTTTTATTCCGGCACTATCCATTTGAACCGTCGGTTGCACTTTTAGTTTCCTGTAAGCATTATACACCTCGCTTTGCGCAATGCGATACAACCAGGACGCAAAAGGCACGCCTCTGAATTGATATTTATGCAAGTTGGTGAGCGCTTTCAGGAATACCTGAGAAGTGACATCATGAGCTGATTCTTCATCATCTACGCGTTGCCATACAAACAGAAATATCCGTTCGTAATATTTATTGTACAAGGGGCGGAAATGCTCGGCGTCGCGACGCGCTAACTCCACTTGCTCCTGTTCTTGCCGCATGTCCTCCTGCGACGCGTGATATTTGGAAACCACCTCCATACCCGGGGGTTTTATAGTTAATGACCGCATTTGCGTATGGTTTTTACATCATAACGCGGTAATCTAAATTAGATACAAAAAAAATACGGGCATCATGAAAGTTCATGACACCCGCATAATTACAATTTATTATTGTTATCGTGCAATAATCACACGAATTACAGACTTAGTTCCATGTACAGCCACTTCAATCAGGTAAGTTCCTTCCGCCCACGTGGATGTATTAAATGCAATGCGATTATTTACGGCTGTTGTAACGGATGACTCCTGCTTTAGTGGTTAAATATGCAGTTAATGAATTCGCAGGCGTTTGGCATGTCCTTTCCACACAGCGTGCCACCATGATTAAATCGTGACTCCACGCCGAAGAACCCGACGAAACCACAGAATCCGCGAACTCAAAATTCTAGTAAAAAAACAAGCACCTGAGCCGGTGAATAAACAAATGGTATCAGGAAACAAATTGCCGTTTAAAGCTTCTTCATATGAAATAAAATTTATCACGAGAAAGGTACAAAAACGGTACTTCGTCCAGTTGAATTATTCGTCTCTTATTTGGAGTTTACGTGTACCTTTGCCCATCAGCATTTGAACTATGAAAGCATTACAATCCTGGATTCCTATCCCCGCCAATAGCGATTTTACACCCGAGAATTTACCTTTCGGTATCTTTTCAACTACCTCTAAATCAGCTCGTGCAGGAATAGCGATCGGCGAACATATTATTGACTTATCGGAGCTTCACCGTGCAGGTTTGATTAATCAGGTACCGTCGGAAGTTTTGCTCTCCAAGGCATTGAACGAGCTTATTGCTTGCGGCAAAAAAAACACATCTGCATTGCGTTTACGGGTTCAACAATTGGTAACCGCCGAAAATAATGAGTTGCAAGCGCACCCGAACCTTCAGGATATTTTGGTAAAACAAAGTATTGCGACCATGCATATGCCTGTTAACGTAGGCGATTACACAGATTTCTATTCCAGCATTGATCATGCCACCAACATGGGCAAAATGTTTCGTGACCCTGAAAACGCACTTTTGCCCAACTGGAAACATATTCCTGTAGGATATCATGGACGTGCTTCTTCTATTCGTGTTAGCGGATTTAAATTTCATCGTCCGATGGGACAACTGAAACCGGCAGACGCAGAAGTTCCGGTATTTGCTCCTTCCAAGCTGATGGATTTTGAGTTGGAAACCGCGTTTATCATTGGTAAAAATTCCAATTTGGGAGAACGTATTTCAACAGAACAAGCAGACGATTACATATTCGGTATGGTATTGTTCAACGATTGGAGTGCGCGTGATATTCAATCATGGGAATACGTTCCACTCGGGCCGTTCCTGGCAAAAAATTTCGCGAGCGTTGTTTCGCCGTGGATAGTGACTTTAGATGCTTTGGAACCTTTCCGCGTTGAAGGCTATAAACAAGAGCCTAAGGTTCAACCGTATTTGGAATACAGTGGAAACAAAAACGTTGATATTCATTTAGAGGTATCCATTAAGCCGGAACACGGTGAAGAAACAATTGTTAGTCGTTCCAATTACAAATATATGTATTGGACTATGGAACAACAATTAGCACATCATACCGTCAATGGCTGTAACATGAACGTTGGTGATATGTTGGCTTCGGGAACTATTTCAGGTCCTGATGAAGGTTCTTACGGCTCCATGATGGAAATTACCTGGCGCGGCACAAAACCGGTAAAAATGAACGACGGCAGTGAACGTAAGTTTATCAATGATGGTGACACCGTAATTATTCGCGGTAATTGCGAAAAAGATGGTGTTCGTGTCGGATTCGGTGAATGTTCTTCAACATTATTGTCGGCAATCGCATTTTAACAAGAACCTATGAAATTAGCTTTCGCTTTATCTATTGCTGTCGTTTTTGTTGCGTGTTCACCGAAAGAAAAATCCGAAACACCTGTTGTTGTTAAGGATTCACTAAAAACAGATTCCGGAATTTTAACCGGTACGTTTACAAATAATACGCCTAACGGAATTACTGAATTACGCGATAAGGACGGAAAACTTTTACAACGTGGACGTTTCGAACAAGGTCAGCCGGTTGGTGCGTGGGTGCAATATGATACATCCGGTAAAGTAATTGCAGCAAAACATGTTTTCGGATCGAAAGTGCTAACCGAGTTGGATCCGAAAGATTTTGAATTTAAACGCTGGCACAATGATGCCATGGGTTTGTCTTTGAATATTCCGAATAACTGGAAAGAACTGCCAACTCCAAATGCCAATCTTGTCGCCAGTTTCGAGAAACAAATTGTAGACACTGCTTTGCGCATTAAACCAAGTGTAAATGTTGCGGTTGCACAACTGGAAGCTGACCAAACAATGGAAAAACTGGCTGCAACACAACTCGAAATGTTGCATCAGCAATCCGGAAGAATTGAGTTAGTGAACGAAAGCGCCATAACGATAGATTCCTGCAGTGCATTTCGTCGTTACGGAATGTTTTACAACGAAAACAGCAAAGTCGGTTTTTTGATGACTATCGTTGTGAAAAATAATCGCGCGTGGTTTTTCAGCTGCAATGCGCAAAACATGACCAACGGCGAATTCCTTCGCTATCAAGGAGTTTTTGAAGAAATTGTGGAAACTGCACAGTTCGATTAATCGTATCCGAAGTTAAATTTGTAACTTCAAGAAACCATTTACGAATTAGTATGGCCACCAAACCTTCAGGTGTTATTATAGATTTAGAGGCGGAACGAAAAGAGATTCTGAAGAGGTATCGCGCTTTATTAAAAGCCAGCCGCCGCCAACTCGAAAAAGGCGACAAACAAATTATTCGTAAAGCATTTGACGTTGCTCTGGAAGCGCATAAAGACATGCGCCGCAAAACCGGGGAACCATACATTTATCACCCTATTGCAGTTGCACAAATTTGTGCGGAAGAAATCGGATTAGGGACAACTTCCATTGTTTGCGCATTACTTCATGATACCGTTGAAGATACCGACATCACATTAGATGATGTACGCGGGATGTTCGGCGAAAAAGTCGCAAAGATCATTGACGGACTTACCAAAATTTCAGGTGTGTTCGATCAGCAAACCAATTCCATTCAAGCGGAAAATTTCCGTAAAATGTTATTGACGCTTTCAGATGACATTCGTGTTATTCTCATCAAGCTTGCCGATCGCTTGCACAATATGCGAACGCTGGAGTCGATGAAACGCGACAAGCAACTCAAGATTGCGTCGGAAACGATGTACTTGTATGCACCACTCGCCCATCGTTTAGGATTAAATGCGATTAAAACGGAGCTGGAAGATCTCGGTTTGAAATATACAGAGACTGAAGAATACGATGACATCGCGTTGAAGTTGAAGGAAACAGAGCCCGAGCGTAAACGGTTCATTCAAAAATTTATTCTTCCGATTTCTGAAATACTCAAAGAGCAAGGATTTAAAGCGCGTATTTTTGGAAGACCGAAATCTATTTACTCCATTTATAATAAAGTCCGTTTTAAAGGAGTTCGGTTCGAAGAGATATACGACATTTTCGCTATTCGCATAATTATAGATACGCCATCGGAACGTGAAAAATCTGATTGCTGGAGAGTATATTCTATTGTAACGGACTTTTATCATCCCAACCCGGATCGTTTGCGCGACTGGATCTCTACGCCTCGTGCCAACGGTTATGAATCATTGCACACTACAGTTATGGGTCCTGATGGGAAATGGGTAGAAGTGCAAATTCGCACAGAACGAATGGATGAAGTGGCAGAGAAGGGTTATGCGGCACATTGGAAATATAAAGACGCCGTTACCGGTGTGGAAAGCAAAGAAAGTCAGCTGGAAGAGTGGTTGCGAAAAATTCGGGATGTTCTTGAAAGTACTGAAGAAAATGCACTGGACTTTATCGATGATTTTAAATTAAACTTATTCGCGGAAGAAATTTTCGTCTTCACTCCGAAAGGTGAAATGCGAACGCTGCCGATTGATTCCACTGCGCTTGATTTTGCATTTGATATTCACACCAAAGTCGGAGAAAGCTGCATTGGTGCGAAGGTGAACCATAAGCTGGTTCCGTTGAGTCATTCATTAAAAAGCGGCGATCAGGTTGAAATCCTCACGTCCAAAAAACAACAACCTAAAGAAGATTGGCTGAACTTCGTTGTAACGGCGCGCGCAAAATCAAAGATTAAAGCAGCCCTTAAGGAAGAGAAACGAAAAGTTGCAGAAGAAGGCCGTGAGTTGCTGGAACGAAAATTCGAGCACCAGAAAATTGAGTTTACGGTTCAAAATATTAATGAACTTCAGATGTACCTGCGTTTGCCAAGTGCACAGGAATTGTTTTACCGTGTAGCAAAAGGAGCTATAAGCGTTAAACACATTAAAGCGTGGCACAAAGAAAAGCTCAAGCCAACAAAGACTGCTAAAAATGAGCCATCTCTTGAACAGGTGGTTAAAGAAATTCGTGGGAAAAAGGCTGGTGAAGATGCATTGGTCATTGGCGACAACCTGACAAAAATTGAATATAAATTATCACCTTGCTGTAATCCGATTCCGGGTGATGACGTGTTCGGCTTCATTACCATCAACGAAGGAATAAAAATCCATCGTGTAACTTGCCCGAATGCATTGCAGATGATGTCGAATTACGCTTACCGTATTGTAAAGGCGCGCTGGACTCAGCAAGAGCAAATTTCTTTCCTTGCCGGTATTCACATTACAGGAATTGATGAAGTAGGATTGGTTAATAACGTTACCAAAATTATTTCGAGCGAATTAAGTGTAAATATGCGCTCCTTGAGTTTCGATACCAAGGATGGCACATTCGAAGGAACAATAATGTTGTTTGTACACGACACTATGCATTTAACCGAACTGATTAAGAAACTTCGAAAGGTAAACGGCGTTATTGCTGTGACGCGAATCAACCCCAATTAAGCCGCATTATTTAGTACCTTTACAGCAATAAGTCAGGCGGTATGTCGGAAGCAGAAATCAGAGAGCGCGTTAAACATATTTTTTCAGAACATTTGGGCAAACACGGTCATCGTAAAACGCCCGAACGTTTTGCAATACTTGATGAAATTTATTCGCATACCGGACATTTCGACATCGAATCGTTGTACGTGTACATGAAGAATAAAAAGTATCGTGTTAGTCGTGCAACGCTCTATAATACCATTGAACTTCTGTTAGAATGCGGATTAGTTTCCAAGCATCAGTTTGGAAAAAATCAAGCGCAGTTCGAACGCTCGTATGCATACAAACAACACGATCATTTAATCTGTCAGGATTGCGGTAAAGTATTCGAATTTTGCGACCCGCGTATTCAACAAATTAAGTTAACTACCGAACAGTTTCTTGAATTTGATATTGCGAGTCACTCGCTTAATTTTTTTGGCAAATGCCGTAAGCTGCAGCATAACGGTACGTGTGAACACCTGAAAAACGGACCGAACAGATTATCATGACCTTTTCGTTTAGCATAATTCAAAAAGAGCCGGTACAAATTATCGGTTTGTATGGGCAGTTAATTGAAAAAAGTGCTGCATCGGAACTGGTGCAGTATCTGGATGATGCATTTGACGCGGGTAATGCGCGAATTGTGCTCGATTTATCGGAACTGAAGTACATGAACAGCTCGGGACTAAATCTATTAATTTCCATCATGACCAAAGCCCGAAAATCAGAAGGAGACGTTGTGCTGGCCTGTATTTCCGATAAAATCCGCGAATTACTTTTGATCACAAAATTGAACTCCGTATTTACGTGTACGGAAACTATAGACGAAGCCGTATCTTCGTTATCTAACATACAATAACACCGATTTACAACATGAAGGCAGACGTTCTTCTTGGTCTCCAGTGGGGAGATGAAGGCAAAGGAAAAATTGTTGATGTATTAACTCCGAAATACGATTACATCGCACGTTTTCAGGGAGGTCCAAATGCAGGACACACCTTAGAATTCAACGGTATTAAGCACGTTTTACACACTATTCCTTCCGGAATTTTCCACGATACTACCACTAATATTATTGGAAACGGTGTTGTAATTGACCCTGTTATTTTAAAACGTGAAATTGACGCATTAGTAAAAATGGGTGTTGATGTAAAAAAACGTCTATTGATTTCGCGTCGTGCACATTTAATTCTTCCTACGCACAGCCTTCTCGACAAAGCTTCGGAAGCCGCGAAAGGAAAGGAAAAAATCGGTTCTACACTAAAAGGTATAGGACCAACTTACATGGATAAAACCGGAAGAAACGGTTTGCGTGTAGGTGATATCGAAAGCCCTGATTTTAAAGAAAAATACAATAAGCTGGTGGCCAAACACCGCGAATTGCTTCGCTTTCACGATGCCGACACCGATCCTTCCGCGTTGGAAGGCGCATGGTTTGAAGGAATTGAAACAATTAAATCGTTGACCCGCATAGATACCGAGCACTTCGTGAATGAGGCGTTGTCCTCGGGGAAATCAGTTTTGGCGGAAGGTGCTCAAGGCTCATTGTTGGACATCGACTTCGGAACTTATCCGTTTGTTACATCGTCTAACACCATGACAGCCGGCGCTTGCACAGGATTAGGTGTTGCTCCTCGCCATATCGGAAATGTATTGGGAATTTTTAAAGCGTATTGTACGCGTGTCGGAAGCGGCCCTTTCCCTACTGAATTGGAAGATGAAACAGGTCAGCGATTGCGTGATGTTGGACGTGAATACGGTTCAACTACCGGTCGTCCGCGTCGTTGCGGTTGGTTGGATATTCCGGCATTGAATTACGCGATTATGATCAACGGAGTTACAGAACTGATCATGATGAAAGCAGATGTACTAAGCGGTTTGGATACTATTCGCGTTTGTACTGCATACAAAGTAAACGGAGTGGAAACAAAGAACTTCCCGTATGACATTTGCACTGCGGAAATTGAACCCGTTTACACCGATCTTCCGGGCTGGACGGAAGATTTAACCGGCGTAACACATGCAGAAGATATGCCGGGCGCATTGATGGAATACATTTCCTTCATTGAAAAAGCTACCGGTGTTCCGGTTTCTGTTGTAAGTGTTGGTCCGGATCGTACACAAACATTGCTGCGTTCAGCGGCATGGGCATAATTCTTGCAGCTTTTGCATATGCGAAATTTGTTCCTCGTCGGGTTGTGTTCATTCGTTTGGATGAGTCTAAGCTTTGCACAAACCTCCGGAGGGAAACAAATCAATATCAAACACGCTGGTTCCTTAAAAGGCGACAAAAAGCGCGGCTATCAACGTCTCATTGGTGATGTTCAATTCGAACATCAAGGCGCGTTAATGTTCTGCGACAGCGCCCATTTCTTTCCTGATGCCAATGCCATGGATGCGTTTGGTCGTGTGCATATTCAGCAAGGCGATTCGGTGCATTTGTGGGGCGATTTTTTACACTATGACGGAAAAAACTCCAAAGCGGAAGTGCAAAAAAGTGTACGCATGACCGACGGAGATATGACGTTGACTACCGATGCTATCACCTATGATATTAAAGGGAAATACGCGAGTTATTCGAACGGTGGTAAAATCATCAATAAAAGTAACGTCCTCACCAGTGTTATCGGAGCCTATTCATCCGAAAATAAAACGTTGACGTTTAAGAAAAATGTAAAACTGGACAATCCGTCATATGTAATGACGTGTGATACGTTGCGTTATCAGCCATTGAGTAAAGTGGCTTATTTTCTCGGACCCACTACTATTAAATCCAAGAATTCCGACAATTTCATTTATTGCGAAAACGGATTTTACGATACGAATAAAGACATCTGTCAGTTTAACGAAAACGCCTACATCATTACGAATGGCCAAATGTTGAAGGGCGATAGCATCTGGTACGATCAAAAAAACGGAATCGGAAAAATGATGCAAAATGTGTCCATCATTGATACTGCACAACGCGTCGTAATCAAAGGTGACCTGGCTACACACAACGAGAAAAAAGAAATTTCGCAAGTAACCGGTAAAGCACTTTTTATTCAAGCATTTGAAAAAGATTCCTTGTACCTCCATGCAGATACCTTACAATCACAAACCGTTGCCGTTAAAGGTGATTCAGCTGGAAAAATAATCAAAGCATTTCATCATGTTGCGTTTTTCAAATCGGACATGCAGGGACGCTGTGATTCATTAGCATGGACAACACAAGACTCGGTAATGAAAATGTTGGGAAATCCTGTTTTGTGGTCTGATGGCAACCAACTCACCGCAGATACTATTTTGATTCACACGTTCAATGGTGCCTTGAAGCGATTGGATATGATCAACAATGCATTTATTGCGTCAGTTGAAGACAGCGCGCATTTTAACCAGATTAAGGGTAAAAAAATGACCGGCTATTTTAAAGACAACGAATTGCATAAGATTTATGTGGAAGGCAATGCTCAAACATTATACTACGCGAAAGATAAAGGTGTGATGATTGGCGTGAACCGCGCCGATTGCGTGCGCCTGATGATTTATCTGGAAAACAGCGCAGTTAGTTCGATCAGCTTTTATTCACAGCCCAATGCCGTGCTATATCCTCCGGGTGAATTACCTCCAAAAGAATCGATGTTAAAGGATTTTAAGTGGAGAGGAAAGGAACAACCCGATTCCGTGCAGTCGCTGTTTTTGCGTTAATCAGCGTTGATCGAATAACTGCGCAATTCGTCCTTCCGGATTTAGAAGTACCATAAAAAGTAGAATTCCGGCCAAAATACTTTGCAGACATAAGATCCAGCCGCCCCATGCTAATCCGACGGTATGTACTGTATCTGCGTACGCTATACTTCGAAACGTAATCATGTAATAACAATAAGGGCCTCCGATAAACATCAGCATGGCCTGCAACTGAATAAATGCACGCGCCGGTAATGAGAACGGACGTTTAATACTGAATGATTGCCACAATACTAAAAAAGGGAGTAACGCAAAAAGTATCAGACCCGCGATGCCCGCAGGGTGTCCAGGAAAATTGATAAGTACGGAAGCAGTGAATACATCGTTCGCAGGGCGAATTGTTTGCGTGTCGGGTAAATCACCGATGTAATAACCGGTTACATACTCGTTGCGAACAGGAAGAAATAAAACAATGATTCCAATAGCCAGCGCATTGAATAACAAAACCCGTTTAGTGCGCAGACTTACCATGCCTATCGTGTAGTAACCGGTAAAAGACGCGCATGCCAGCTTTGAGTAACGGGCACTTCCCACTTGGTAAACAAATCTGTTTTAGTAGCAATAAGATTATTAAACACAATTTGAGAAGGCTTCACTTCACCATTTTCCAGAAAACGCTCGAAGTACTGCAATTTCGTATCCTGCAATTTGCCTTCGGCATCGCGATACAACACCAACAAACGATCGAACAGATTCATGCCGTAATCTTTTTCCAATTGCTGCATAAAACGCACGGATTTATCAATGCCGCAACCACTCGCAGCAGCAACACCTTCATCTACCATGACTATGATAAAGCGGTTGTGTACTACTTCAATTATCGCACGCATCGCACTTCCATGTGAACTCCAATCGAGCAGAAACATAGCAGCACGCTTTCTGATTTCTGATGCTTCCAAATCTGTAATCACACGATCACTTTGGTATATCCAAACGCGACTGTGATCCGGCATATCATTAAATGCGGTAGTGTTCATCTTAAAATATTAAGCAGCGTTTTTCTGCGGATTACCAAACTCGTTCAACAATTTCAAATGCGAAACAATCGCGCTCGCAAATGTTGGTTCTACATTATACGGATAACCGAATTCCTTAGCAGTTTGTTCAACTATAGGTGCAATTTTCTCGTAATGAACGTGGCAAATTGAAGGGAACAAATGATGTTCGATTTGACGGTTAAGTCCACCGGCATACCATGCGAAAATTTTACTTTTCGGTGCAAAGTTGCATGTAGTGTACAATTGATGAACCGCCCAGTCGTGCTCCATTTGACCTTTTTCATCGGGTTGCGGAAACTCTGCTTCAGGCATTACGTGTGCAGTTTGGAAAATCAATGACAACAACAAACTCGCCGTGAAGTGATTGATAAAGAAACCTATCAGTACTTGCCACCACACGTACTCTGTAACCAATAGTGGTAAAACCATCATGAGCATGTAATAACCGATTTTGGTCAAGATCATTTCCGTAAGATGCTGGCCAACCTTTTCTTTTCGCTGACGTAACAACCCCATTTTGGAGAAGCGAATCAGTTGTGAAAAATCTTTTAACGTTACCCAAGAAAGTGTAAGCAAACCGTAGAAAAACCAGGCGTAGTATGCCTGCCCACGGTGAATTTTACGCCATTCAGCATGCGGTGAAAAGCGAAGGAAAAATGGGGGTACAATATCCTCATCATGTCCGTCCACATTCGTGTATGTGTGATGCAAAACGTTATGTTGCATTTGCCAGTTGAAATAATGGCCGCCCACAAAATTTAAGGTGCGCGACATCAAGTTATTCAACCAAGGAATAGAAGAATAACTGCCGTGATTAGCGTCATGCATTACCGAAAGTCCGATTCCGGCTGTTCCTAAACCAACCACCACACAAAGTAAGATCGAGACCCAGCCCGGCATTACCATGTTGCTGATCAAAATTGAATAGGGCACAAAAAACAAGGCAAACATGAATACCGTTTTGATATACATCTCGGTATTGCCGGTTTTTTTAATGTTATTCGATTTAAAATATTCATCCACACGTTTGTGTAACGTGGAGTAAAACAATCTTTCTTTTGTTCCAAATCGCGGCTGTGCCGCCCCCTCTGTGTTATGCGTAGTCATTGTATTTAAATTTAATCTTGGCCAATTGAATTATATCAAAGATCGTTAGCCTGAGCGATCATTTCGGCGACATCCATCACCTTAATTTGTTGTTCTTTGTTAAAATGTTTCACTCCGTCCGTCATCATGGTCATACAAAACGGACAACCCACCGCAATTACATCCGGATTTGTTTCTAATGCATCTTCGGTGCGCTCAACGTTTACCTCCTTATTGCCTTTCTCAGCTTCCTTAAACATTTGTGCTCCGCCGGCTCCACAACACAAGCCGTTTTGACGACTTCTTTTCATTTCTGCCAATGCAACGTCCAGTTTCTTAATTACTTCACGTGGCGCTTCGTATACATCATTAGCACGTCCTAAATAACATGGATCGTGATACGTAATTTTTTTCCCTTTAAACTCACCGCCTTCCACCTTTAGTTTACCCGAATCAATGAGTTCTTGCACCAGCTGAGTGTGGTGAATGACTTCATATTTTCCGCCCAGTTCAGGGTATTCATTCTTCAAGGTATTAAAACAGTGCGGACAGCCGGTTACAATTTTCTTGACGTCATACCCGTTCAACACCGAAATGTTTGTCATCGCCTGCATCTGAAACAAAAATTCATTTCCTGCTCGTTTCGCCGGATCACCGGTACAGGACTCTTCGGTTCCCAAAACAGCAAACTTCATTCCCACATGATTCAGAATACGCACGATTGCACGTGTAATTTTTTTCGCACGATCATCAAAGCTACCGGAGCAACCCACCCAAAACAAAATTTCAGGAGTCTCGCCGCGTGCCATCATATCCGCCATGGTTGGTACTTGTAAAGTCTCGTTGGCCATAACTTTTATTTTTCAAAAACCTGAATTGTCACTTCTCTTTCCACTAATCCTGTAAATTTTCCCGAATAACATGTCGCACGAACAATGTGATTATCGATCCAATGGTAATTACCACCACGCGGCTTTCCCATCAATAAACCATGAAACTTAAATCCGTTTCGCAACAACCACTCTTCCGTTACTTCACGGTGCTCTTCTGTTCGTGATGTAAAGAATGTAATGATGTGTCCTTCATCAAACCATTTATTGATGGTCTCCAATGCATCAGGATAAAGAGCTGCATCCTTCATTCTCCACGGTTCCTCATTCGGAATATCATCACAAATGGTTCCGTCAATATCAATCAGGTAATTCTTTATTTCAGGAGGAAGAATAGGACTGATTTTCTGCCCGTTTTCTTCTGTTACTATCAAATTCGGATTCATACTTCAAATTAATTTTCGTTCGCCCAATTCAGACGATCCGAAGGAGAAAATTGCCATGGAGCACCATTGTTTTCCATGTTGGTCATCATCATGTTCAACTCGTTAGGAGCAGCGGACTGTTCCATCACAAGGTAACGGCGCAAGTCGACAATAATACCTAAAGGATCAATATTTACTGGACATTCCTGCACACACGCATTACAAGAAGTACACGCCCAAACTTCTTCCGGCGTTATAAAATCTCCCAGCAACGATTTTCCGTCATCCACCCATTTACCGCCATTCGCATCCACCACCTTCCCTACTTCATCCAAACGATCGCGGGTATCCATCATAATTTTACGAGGCGACAATTTCTTTCCGGTAATATTTGCAGGGCAAGATGACGTACAACGACCACATTCCGTGCATGTGTACGCATCGAGCAATTGTTTCCAGTTTAAGTCGGTAACGTCTTTTGCTCCGAAACGCTGAGGCCCTTCGGTAGCAGGTGGTGTGAAGGAAGGATCCATCATGGCTTTCACTTCATTCGATACGCTTTCCAGATTGGTAAATTTCCCTTTCGCATTGAGGTTGCTAAAAAACGTATTCGGGAACGCCAGGATAATGTGAAAATGCTTGGAATAAGGCAAATAATTTAAAAATGCCATGATGCCAATGATGTGAAACCACCAGGTGAATCGTTCAGCCAATACTAATGATTCCGGAGACGCATTACCATAAAAACCCGCCAATATGGATGATATCGGAAATGCATTTTCAGATATTACCGTGTAATGATCGTAGTTAATTTGCTGCAAACGAAAATCAGCTGCATTCATCATCAAAAATGCAGACATCAATAAAATTTCGATTACCAATATCATATTGGCATCAGAACTTGGAAAACCTTTCAGTTCAGGACTTCTGAAACGACCGATATTCGCGACATTTCTGCGCAACAAGAACACTACGCATCCTGCAAGCACCAGAAATGCCAATATTTCAAATGATGCGATGAGAAACGTGTAGAGTCCGCCGGTAAATGAAAGAATACGATGAGCACCTGTGATGCCGTCGAGCACGATTTCAACTACTTCGATATTGATGATCACGAATCCGACATAAACGAACAAATGCAAAAATGCCGCGAATGGACGCGCCATCATTTTCGACTGACCAAATGCCACGCGCAACATAGTTTGCCAACGCTCAGATTTACGATCTGAACGATCGACTTCTTTACCCAATAAAATATTCCGTCTGATTTTGCGCACGTTAACCGCAAATAGCGCTCCGCCTCCAATCAATAACAGCGCGAATAAAATGTTGTCGATGTACTGCATAATTTACGATCGATATCGTTCCGTGAAGAACGGTATTACAACTCTATTTTGGTATACGGTTGATGCTGTCCAACTTACGCTGGCGCTCTGCTTCTTCCTTTTTGTTTGGTTTTTTCTTGCCAAACAGCTTAATGTATCGTCCGGGGTAACGAGAAATGTCTTCTACTAAAAACTCCATACGGGCATTCGTGCGACGCAAATCCTTAAGAACTACAGAATCTTCTCCCAATAATACACGTGCTCCACCCTCAGCGTTCAACTTCGCCAGGAAGTCGGCCGCGTTGGTCATTACACGTCCTGCCTCATTAATGGTGGTTTTCAGGTTGGATGCTGCCAACGAATCGGAGATATTTTTGAAATTAGCTATCGCCATGGCCAAGGTATCTTTGTTCGCAGCCATCATGCCAGATAGTTGCTTAAAGTCCTGAATAATAGCGACTATGGTACGATCACTTGATGCAATAGTTGTATCCAGATTTTGAGCAACATTCTTGAAACTTTCCATCGCCAACTTCATGTTGGTGAAGCTTGCTTCAATATCTTTCATGGTGTTCTCATTCAGTATTCCGGAGAATATCTGAACCATAGAATCGATAGAACCAACCAGGGATTCCACTTTTACTTTTAACGGTAACATTTGCTCGTTCACCTGATCCTTCAACGATACTTCGTTGAACCCAAAAAGTGTATCACCATCTTCCAACGTCTTTCCTTTACCTGATAACAAAAGAAGAATCTCTTTGTTGCCCAAAAGACCTCCACTAATAATTTCAGCTCTTGCAGAATCGGTAATCTTGACGTTTTTATCGGTAATGATGAAATGTACTAGCAGCTTACCGGTTTTAGGATCGATTTTAATTTCACGAACCGTTCCCACTTTGAAACCATTTACCTGCACCGTATTGTTGGCAGTTAAGCCGTCAATATGGTCGTAAACCGCATAAACATTAAGACTGGTTGAGAAAATATCTTTTCCTTTAAGGAAATTGAAACCGTAAATGAAAAGAGCAATGGCTAGAATAACCACAACTCCGGTTTTAACTTGCTTGTTATACTTCACAGGTGCTTGATAATTGGGTGGTCAAAAATACGTAAAATATGCATTTAGCCGACCTAATAAAGACAGGCAACGGGCAGCAGCAAAAGTAGTTTCCGCACAGCCGCTGCCCGTGCCTTTATTGTGCATTTATTAACTTTTTGGCTTCTTCAGCCGTAATTCGTTCCCCTTTCTGATTAAAAATGACCACAAACGCTTCCGGAAATCCGTTTTTGCGGAGTTCGTTTTGTTTTTTGGAAGCGTCCTGCATGGATGAAAAATGTCCCACAGTGTATTTGTAGGAATTGTCGCGCTTATAAAACCAGATATGTTTCTCGCCTTTAAAACGGGAATCATTTGGTTCTAACTGCTTATCAGACGCCATTATTTGAACTCGATAAATTACCGGCCAAGTTGCGACTGCAGAGTCTGCTACAGCAGGTCCTTTGGCAATTACTGAATCTGATACTTTAGGAGCAGAAGGCTGTGGTTTTGGCGCATCCTGATTTTTTACATGATTTACAGGTTTACGCAATCCCGCTGTATCGTCAACGCCGGGTTTGAACGCCGGCATACGTTCCAAGTCATCATCATAATTTTTAGTTGTGCCCTCCACTTCATCTTTCCACTTTCGAAATGCACGGAAAATACAAGTCGCCATGTGGGTCTGCCCTTTTTCCGATCCCAAAAAACGTTCCTCAGCAGGGTTCGTTAAAAATCCGGTTTCAATAAGCACAGAAGGCATGCTTGTTTTCCACAACACCAAAAATCCTGCTTGTTTTACGCCTTTATTCGCACGACATGCTTTTTCACTGACTTGTATCTGACACAATTCTGCAAATCGCACGCTTTGATCGAGGTATAAATTCTGATACGCGCTCAGTATTATCACGGCTTCATCCGTATTAATACTCATGTCGTATTTATTTTCATAGTCGTCCTCATACTTTACAGCATCATTTTCGCGTTTAGCAACTTCGAGGTTACCTTCTGTCTTATGCAAACCCATTACATACGTCTCCGATCCTTGCGCTTCTTCGTTACAGATATCCTTCTTCGTCTTTTTACTGCGCACACATGCCGAATTGCAGTGAATACATATAAACAAGTCGGCTTTGTTACGATTGGCAATCGCGGCACGCTCATTCAATTCCACGAAAACATCGGTTTTACGGGTATAAATGACCTTGATATCGGGAAAATGTTTGTTGATATATTCGCCCAACTTCAGCGCTACAGCCAAAGCCACATCTTTTTCGTACGTCTTATCACCATGACATCCGGGATCTTTTCCGCCGTGTCCGGGATCAATACACACCACTTTAATCTTGGGCTTTTCCGGCGCAATGCGTGCAACGAACGATCCCGACAAAATCAAAACCAGCAGCGCAATTGCAGCAATCCAATATGTACGTGACTTTGTATTCATATACAACAAACGATTAACAGACCTTTTTATTTAGTTTTGAGCCCGTTTCATCATATTTTACAAAAATACCGCCAAAGATTGCGCCTGTCCGGAAGTTCATTCGTACTTATCCGCTACCTATTGTTAATAACAGGGTTGATTTTCAGCACCCTAAGCAAGGCTCAGAACACACCGGACGATTCTTTAAAAGTCACTAAAAGCTCCGGAGCATTAGATGCCATCGTAGAATATCAGGCGCGCGATTCCATGCGCTTCGACTTGGTCAATCAAATCGTGTATTTGTATGACAGCGCCACTGTGAAGTACCAGAATATCGCTCTGTATGCACATTACATCGAGATCGATTTCAGGAACAACACCATCATGGCCGATGGTAAGAAGGATTCAACGGGCAAGTACATACAAGAAGCCATGTTCGATGAAGGCAGTCAGCAATTTGCAGCAAAAAAGTTGCGGTATAATTATCTTACTCGGAAAGGAAAAATTTTAGAAGCGGCTACACAGCAAGGTGACGGCTACGTGTTGGCTGAAGCTGCCAAGAAGGATTCTAACAATGTCATGTACATCGCAAATGGACGTTATACCACCTGCGATCTAAATCATCCGCACTTTGCAATTCGCGCACGAAAACTTAAAATTATTCCGGACGATAAAATTGTAACTGGCCCTGCATATCTTGAAATTGCAGATGTTCCTACCCCACTCGCAGTACCATTTGGTTTCTTCCCGAATAAAAAAGGTCGTGCTTCGGGCATTTTGATTCCAGCTTACGGTGAATCACCACAATTGGGATTCTTCTTGAAAGATGGTGGTTACTACTGGGGCGTGAATGATAATTTGGACATGGCCGTGCGTGGCGATATTTATTCGAAAGGAAGCTGGGGTGCAAAAATGTTCACCAATTACCGATCACGTTATCATTATAATGGTAATGTCGCCTTTCGCTATTCCCGTATTCGCACCGGTGATGCAGAACTCCCAACCAATGTTGTACGAAACGATTTTTTCGTCAACTGGGTGCATATTCAGGATCCGAAATCAAATCCGAGCATGACGTTTTCTGCCAATGTTAATGCGGGTTCCAGCTCATACAATACCTTCAATGCAGAACGACCTAACGATTATCTGGCGAATACATTTCAATCGAACGTAGCGTGGTCTAAAAACTGGAAAGTTGGTCGCCTTTCTGCAAATTTGCGTCACAGCCAGAATACGGTGACGCGTCGTGTAGACATGTCCTTGCCTCAAGTGGCTTTCACTGCCAACCGTTTCTATCCGTTTAAGAATCCGAATCAGCGTTGCAGATACGTTGTTCCGTAACGAATATCTATACGAACTGCGCAAATACATGCGCAATGGTATTCGCCAAAGTATGCCGATTCAAACCTCGTTCAATGTGTTGAAGTATTTCACATTAACACCGAGTGTCAATTTAAATTCTGTTACACAGTTTTCTACCATTCGTAAAACATGGGACGCAACAAATGAAGTTGTTGTAACCGATACCATTAACGGGCCCCGCATGAACGTCGATTGGAATGCAAGTGTTGCGTTGAGTACACGAATATTCGGAACGTTTAAATTCAGGGGCACCAAGTACAGCATGGCACGACACACAATGACGCCATCCTTAAGTATGACCTATGTTCCTGATTTTACACAATCTAAATTCGGTTATTTCGAAACGGTACAAACTTCCGCATCAGGCAGTACAGCGTTGTATTCGGTATTTGACGGCGGTATATACGGCGCTCCTCCATTCGGTCGCGTGGGTGCTTTAGGCTTTAGTTTACTCAACAGCTTAGAAGGAAAATTGCGTCCTAAAAACGATAGTGACGCCGCTAACGTACGCAACATGATAATTGATGCGCTCAACTTTAGCATGAGCTACAACTTCATGGCGAAAAACTTCAACTGGTCCACCATTAATGCCGGTTTCCGAACCAAGCTGTTTAAAAAGGTGGATGTTAACGCCAGCATCATTGCTGATCCTTATCGTGTGAATGAATTGGGTGTTCGCATTGAACGATTCGAATGGAGAACAGGGAAGCGAATTGCCCGACTTACTGCGGCAAATCTTGCATTAACAACCAGTTTGCGCAAAGGCGGATTAACGGCAGCACAAACGCGAACTTCCAATCGCGGCACTGATCAGGAATTACAAATGATTAATTCCAACCCCAATGCGTACGTAGATTTTAATGTGCCGTGGTCGTTGAATGTAACGTACAATTTGAGTTGGAACCGATCTTTTCTGGAAACCAATATTGCGCAGTCGGTGCGATTAGCAGGTGATGTGAATATTACTTCCAAATGGAAAGTAGGTTTTGATTCCAGCTACGACTTGCAGATGAAGAAATTTGGATTCACTTCCTTCAACTTATATCGTGACTTACACTGCTGGGAAATGCAGTTCAATTGGATTCCGTTCGGTTTCCGTCAGAGTTACAACATCACCATTAACGTGAAATCAGCGGTATTGCAAGACTTGAAGGTTGCCCGCAAACGCGATTGGTTCGACTTTGCAGCACAGTAGTCACTGGGTTGAAGTGTGTATATTTGCGCATACTCCAATCACATGACACGTTTATTGTTTCCTGTTTCGCTTTTGCTTTTGGTACTTGGTTCGGCGTTCGTACATTACCGTGAACGTCCTGATTTCGTTATGAAAAATACCGATTCCGACAGCGTAGCTTTTGCCAAGTTGTATGGTTCAGCTTTAGTTGAAGGCGAAGCACACGACAACTTGCGCTACTTGTGTAAAAATTTACCTCCACGCTTAAGCGGTTCTCCCGGCGCGGCTGCAGCTGTAGAATACACGTATCAGTTGCTTCAAAGTTTGAACGTGGACAGCGTTTGGAAACAACCTTGCATGGTTCCTCGTTGGGAACGTGGTGCTAAAGAACAAGCTAGAATTGTAGATTCCAAATCCGCAGGAAACGAACGTATGCGGATCTGCGCTTTAGGCGGATCTGTTGCCACTCCGGAAGGCGGGTTGATCGCTGATGTTATTGAAATACGGGACTTCTCACAATTGGAACTCTTGGGCAAAAAACACATTCAGGGCAAAATTGTGTTTTACAATTATTCATTCAAAGACGAATTGTATTCCTGTTTTGATCAATACGGCGATGCTGTAAAATATCGCTGGGCAGGTCCTTCAATGGCAGAAAAGATGGGCGCTGTAGGAGTTTTAGTTCGTTCCATGACGAATGCTATTGATACTTTTCCTCACACGGGCGTGATGCGTCAGGATTCACTGGCGGCTAAAATTCCTGCTGCAGCTATTTGTACTAAAGACGCCAATCGTTTAAGTCAGTTATTAAAACAAGAAGGACGCGTACAGTTTTACATGAACATGAATTGTAAAAAATATCCTGATGCACCATCGTTCAATGTTATCGGAGAAATTAAGGGCAGTGAATTTCCGGAAGAGGTGATAGTATTTGGCGGGCATCTGGATGCATGGGATAATGGCGAAGGTGCGCACGATGATGGTGCGGGCATTATGCAAGCCATCGAGATATTGCGATTGTTTAAAGCAACAGGAATTCGACCGAAACGTACCATTCGTGCAGTCATGTGGATGAATGAAGAAAATGGCGGTCGTGGTGCGGATGCTTATGCGAATGAGGCTTTTCGTAAAAATGAAAAACACATTGTAGCCATCGAGTCGGATGCGGGAGGATTTAGTCCACGTGGTTTTGGAATGGACATGGCGAATGAGAAGAAACAGAAAATTCAAAGTTGGCAAAAGCTCTTTTATCCATGGGGTGTATATGAATTTACGCGTGGCGGTGGTGGTGCGGATATTGCTCCATTAAAGAAGCTGATGGGAACTCCTCAAATTGGTTTGCATCCTGACAGTCAGCGGTATTTCGATTATCATCATACAGCTAACGACATTTTCGAAAACGTTAATAAACGTGAACTGCATTTAGGAGCAGGAAGTATGGCAGCATTGATCTTCATGATTGACAAGTACGGTTTGTAAGGCTTTCAGAGATTATTGACTCGCAAACATTTAAACTAATTAACAATTCCGTGACAGCCTGTCAGTAAAAACATCAAGGCATAATACTTGTTCCTTCCAGTACGTTATCGGAAATCCATAATTTTGGAAAACGATTAAAGGATTCATTCACATATAAAAATTAAAATCATGGCACTCGAAATTACAGATGCAAACTTCGACGAAGTAGTAATGAAATCAGACAAACCGGTATTGGTTGACTTTTGGGCAGAATGGTGTGGACCTTGCCGCATGGTAGGACCGATCGTAGAAGAAATTTCTAAAGAAATGGAAGGCAAAGCTATCGTTGGTAAAGTTGACGTGGATCACAATCCAAATGTTTCAACCAACCATGGTATTCGCAATATCCCTACTATTTTGTTTTTCAAAAATGGTCAGGTTGTGGACAAGCAAGTTGGTGCAGTTCCAAAACAAGTATTAATGGACAAGCTGAACGCTTTGATGAACTAATAAATCGAAGACATTTAAATCCCCGCAACTCGCGGGGATTTTTTATGTCGTAATGCGTACCTTTAAAAACCATGAATACTTTACAGCAACAGGAAATTCAACAGTTCAGTCACCTTGAGCTTCTTGCTCGACAAGTGGTGGAAGGTTTTATTACCGGTTTGCACAAAAGTCCGTTTCATGGTTTTAGCGTGGAATTTGCTGAGCATCGGTTGTACAATAATGGGGAACCCACCAAGCATATCGATTGGAAATTATACGGACGGACGGATCGCATGTTCGTTAAGCGGTATGAAGAAGAAACCAATTTGCGTTGCCAGATTGTTATTGATCATTCCTCTTCGATGTACTACCCTGCTCCGGACCAATTAAAGCCGCGACAAGATTCGAAAATTACATTTGCCGTTAAATGTGCAGCGGCCATGATTGAGTTATTAAAAACACAACGCGACGCAGTAGGATTGTCGGTGTTTAGTGATAAGACTGAATTGCACACGGCAGCAAAGTCCGGATCTGTGCATCATAAAATGCTGTATCACGAGTTGGAGAAATTACTCCAAGCTCCGTCTTCCGATCAACGTCACACAACCCATGCTGTTCAAGCATTACACGAAGTAGCGGATAAAACACATCGCCGATCACTGATTGTAATTTTTAGTGATATGTTCGACTCCGGAACTGAGAGTGATGAATTGTTCTCGGCGTTGCAACACCTCCGACACAACAAACATGAAGTAGTGTTATTTCATGTTACGGATCGTCAGTCCGAACTGGATTTCGATTTTGACAATAAACCTTACACGTTTGTGGATGTTGAAACCGGAGAAGAAGTAAAAGCGCATCCTTCAGAAGTGCGGGAAGTATATCTGGAATCCATTCGCAAATTCAGTAACGAGCTTAAGTTACGTTGCGCTCAATTTCGCATCGATTATATCGAAGTCGACGTCAGAGCGGGTTTTCATCAGGTGCTGATGCCTTATCTGGTGAAGCGTTCAAAGATGATATAAACGATCGTTCCGGATCGGTATGCATGACAATAATGCGTTGAACTTCTTCCTGTGCAAGGCTGCGCTTCATAGCATGTCGAATTCTTTGCTGTGCTAGTTTTGCCGTGCTATTCCAATCTATCATTCGTTCCGGATAAACTTCCGCTACATCGGAACTGTGCATGGCGCGCTCTAAGGGTGTCAACTTCCACGGTTCATGAATCAAACCTCCGGGAATGTGCGCCAGTTCAGGAATCCATTTGCGAATAAAATCTCCATGCGGATCATGCAGTTGACCTTGCAACACCGGATTGTAAACACGAATAGTATGCGTACCCACAACCGAAGCCTGCATTTGTATTTGCGGATAATGAATGCCTGGTTCATAATCCAAAAACTGTTGCGCTAAATGTAATGCAGGAATTTTCCAGTCTTGCCAAAGATTATGACAAACGAACGAAACCAGCATGGCGCGCATTCTGAAGTTGAGATATCCTGTTTTGTTGAGTGAACGCATGCAGGCATCAATCATTGGAAAACCTGTTTTTCCTTGCATCCATCGCCGCAATAATTCATCATCAACACCGCGATCGATATCCAGCAAACCGCGATTTAATGTTTCAAATTCGTAACGCGGTTCCGACTCCAGCTTCTGCATGAAATGACTTCTCCAACGAATACGCGATAAGAAACTGACATGATTGCCGCTCAAACGTGGTGCGGTGTAAACGGCATGTATAACTTGTTTTAACGACAAGCAACCCCATGTTAAGTATGGCGAAAGTCTGCTGCAGCCCGTGCGAGCTGCTTCCGGTTTTGAGATGGAACGATTGTAACGCTGCAAACGTTCTTCTAAAAAGCTATTCAAGTATCGATGTGCAGCACGCTCTCCTCCGGGCTGAAAACGGGCATTTCCGGGCCACTTCAAATTCAGTTCATGTAAGTTGTGCGCTGTTATTGCCCGAAATTTTGACGAAACGGCAAACTGAACAGACGACGTGAATTTTCTTGTTGTGCTTTCCATCGCAGCTTCCCATCGCTCACTCCATCCCGATTTGCGAAGGCCTCGCTCTACGCCGTTGCACGGTAATTCAGTCCAAAGAATTTCGTTATCAGCAAACCACTTTTTCATTCGAACATCACGTTGATAACTCACCCAATTACCCGTTTCCTCATAGCTGACTACCTCTACAACTTGAAAATGTTGAACCAGCTCATCAAAAAATTGATTTGCACTATCATGACCAACAATGATATCACCACCAAGAGTCTGTAGTTGCGAACGGAGATCGAGAACACTTTCCAATGCGAATCGGAAATGTCTGTGTGCAGCATCCGGCGCAGCGTATAGTTCGGGCTCAAAAATGAAGACGGGAATAACGGGCAGTTGAAATGACGATGCAACGTGCAACGCATCCTGATCATTCAGCCGCAGATCTTTCTTCAGCCACCAAACAACAACACGAGGTTTTACCACCGCTTAATTTCAATTTCTTCAGGAGCAAGGTCCGGTTTGGCGTAACGCAGCCGCACACCCTCATTCACCGGATGGTAGGTATCGAGTCCTGTTATAGCAACGGCTCCGGCGTTCACCAAATCAATAAATCCATCTTCCTGAATGATGCCTTGCTCCGACCATATTTCCATAATCTCGCCGACTACTAAAATCGTATCGTTATACGGAATGGGAATTTCACCTTTGAACTTGCAACCTACACGCAAACGCGACTCTTTCACATATGGTGCAGGATTATTAAACATAAAGTACGGCGTTAAGCCCACATGTTGAAATTCGCTTTGTTCTCTGGTATAACGCGCGCTGGTTTGATGCGCCTGCTTAACAATATCCTTATTCACCTGATTAATCGTGTAGTATCCGGTTGCCTTAATGTTCTCGTAAGTATGTCGCTCGACAGATGCCGGACGTTGAATAAAACCAATTAGCGCAGGATCGGCGCCCAGGTGAATAACAGAATTGAAAATGGCCACATTTGGAATGCCGTCAGGACTTACCGTGCCAATAAGGTTCGCACTTTTAAATCCGGCTAAGCAATTAATCAATCTTCTTCTCGCCTCTTTTTCCATAGAGGCAATCATTTCTGCTGTGAATTTCATGTTAGCATAAACAAACAAGTTGCCGTTAAGTTTTGCAGGAGGCTGCGATTCTAATTCCTTGAAAAACAGGAAAAACAGAGAATATTTTCAAAAAGTATTTGCAGATTCGGGAATTCAATTAATTTTGCAGACCCATTTACGGCAATACGCTGTTTTCAGGAAAACGGATCGGTAGTTCAGCTGGTTAGAATGCCGCCCTGTCACGGCGGAGGTCGCGGGTTCGAGTCCCGTCCGGTCCGCAAAAGCTCTCAGAAATGAGGGCTTTTTTGTTTCTTTTCAGTTCTGTATTGAACATAAAACGTAATTCATGTTCGTTGAATTCGTTTACCGACGCTGCAGTCAACACCCTCACGATATTTCCCCTCCTCTCCCTACAATTCCGTATTTTTACCGCAATAACCAGAGCCCTTGTGATTTTAGTTGTTGATTTCGACGGTACGTACTTGAAGAACGATTTTTTCGCTGAACAGTTTTATAAAAAACTTATCGAAAATCCGTCCTATTTACTCTATCACGGAATGTAAATCCGACTTATGCAGCTGAACAGCTGGTGCAGCCTACAGTTGCTGAATTTCTTCGCAATCGAAAAGCCCAATACAACAGCATAGTTTTGGTTACGGCAAGTCCGGAGGATTTTGTGAAACGCATTTTACATAACGACACTACCTTCGATGAAATTCACGGAACGAAAGACGTAAACCTCAAGGGTAATAATAAGTTGCAATTCATTCGCGATAAATTCGGTGAGGAGTTCCATTATATCGGGGATAGTTCAGCGGACACACATATTTTTCAAGCAGCCCGAAAAGCTTTTCGGGTAAAAAACGGCAGCATACATGAACTCTAGTTTGGCCTTGTTGACGTTGATGCGCCCGAAACACTGGGTGAAGAATTTGCTGATTGCACTTCCGCCGGTGCTTGCAGGAAAACTTAATCACCCGGACGCGCTAATTCAATTGGCTTTGGGCATGCTGTCTTTCTCACTTATGGCATCGTCCGGTTATATCCTCAACGACATTCGCGATATCGATCGTGATCGAGCTCACCCGAAAAAGATGTTGCGTCCTCTGGCTGCTGCCGCAGTAAAACCGCTGCATGCCTTGCTTTTTGCATTGGCTTTGTTGGGCATTTCCGTGCTCATTTCGTGGCAAATCAGCAAGTGGGCGGTGTTTGTGTTGGGAGTTTATTTTGTTTTGAATTACACCTACTCTACATTTCTTAAGGCGCTGAGATTCTTTGATATCGTTGTGTTGAGCTCGTTTTACGTGATTCGTCTATTTTACGGCTCCGTTCTTCTTGATGCAGAATTAACAGGCTGGTTCCTTGCTACAACAACATTGGCGTTCCTTACGCTCAGCACACACAAGCGCTTTATGGAATGTCTTGTCAGTAAACACGAACAATTGCCGGGACGAGATTACGTAAAAGCAGACGCCTCATTACTTCAAATTTTCTCTGCCACATATGCGGTTGGAACTTTGGTATTACTCAACATGCACGCGTTCTTTGTATTACAAGTGAAATCGCCGGTGTTTTTTGCACTGGTTAATTTATGCTCCGCCGGAATTACTTTCGCCTATTTCGATCACCGCAAAAACCATTCGGATGATCCTGTAGAACGTGTATTGAAAAACCCGTTGTTACTGGTAATGGGCGCTTTACTGATTGGCGTGTACATTTGGGAAGTAATGACGCACTTATAAGATGGAACGGAAACGAGAAGTGGTTGCCAACTGGGGGCTGTATCCAAAAACGGAAAGCGTGCTTATTTATCCTGAATCTGTTCAGGAAATTCAGGAAATTGTTACGTCGGGACAACCATTAATCGCGCGCGGAAACGGCCGCTGTTACGGCGACGCTTCGTTATCCAATTATATTGTCTCCACAAGCATACTCAACAAAATAATTGATTTCGATTCTTCTACCGGGATTATCCGTTGTGAAGCCGGAGTGTTGCTGGATCACATTTTAGAATTAGTGGTTCCGAAAGGTTTCTTTCTGCCTGTAACTCCGGGAACAAAATTTATTACCGTTGGCGGTGCGCTTGCTTCTGATATTCATGGTAAAAATCATCATGTTGACGGGGTTTTCAGCGATCATGTGACGTATTTTAATTTGATTAATGCCACGGGAAATTTAATTACCGTTACTCCCGAAAATGAATTATTTATTCAAACAGCGGGTGGCATGGGAAGAACCGGCATTATCACAGAACTGGGATTGCGGCTGAAGCGTATTGAAACATCTTTTATCCGACAACGTGCAATTCGTGCGAAAAATCTGGATGAAATATTTCGATTGTTCGAAGAAAATCAGGACACCACGTATTCTGTGGCATGGATTGATTGTTTGGCAAAAGGAGAACAACTGGGAAGGTCTGTTTTGTTGCTGGGTGAGCATGCCACGAAAGAAGAAATCAAAAATTCAAAGCCACTACAAATTCATCGTGCTCCCGGATTAAAAGTACCATTCATGTTTCCGAAATGGGTATTAAATCCTTTATTTATTAAAATATTTAATGCACTTTATTTTAATAAACCCAGTTCTTCCGGAAATGCTATCGTTCATTACGATCCTTACTTCTACCCGCTGGATAAAATCCATCATTGGAATAGAATTTACGGGAATAATGGATTTATTCAATATCAATTTGTGCTGCCGAAAGAGGTGTCTTACGAAGGAGTGAAAAAGGTTCTGGAGATTTTATCCGAAAATAAATTGGGCTCATTCCTGGCGGTATTGAAATTGTTTGGTGCGTCTCACGAAGATCGTTACCTGCATTTTCCGATGAAAGGATACACATTGGCCTTAGATATTAAAATTGAATCGCGTATCTGGCCCGTTCTCGACCGTATTGATGAACTGGTAACCGGATACGGAGGAAAAATATATTTGAGCAAAGACGCACGTTTAAAAAGAGATGACTTCCTTCAACAATACGCCAAAGCAGCTGTAATTCCCGACAGCACCGTTTTTCTATCGCATCAACAAATTCGACTACAAGAAATGGCTGAACATCATTTTTTAATTATTGGAGCTAATAGTGATATCGCGCGTACAACTGCGCTGGCTTATCATCAGAAGTATCCTCATGGCAAGTTGATTTTAGCCGCACGAGATACGAATGCGTTAAATACATTTATCAGTGCTAATAATTTAAGTTCTTGTGCAACAGCAGTACATGTTGATGTGGAAAATGAACAGGCCCTGTCTTCTTTCTACACATCTTTACCGAATAAGCCTTCTTGGGTAATGTATGCTGCAGGTGTTTTAATTACGAATGAGGAAGCTCAACAGCATCCGGAATTGTATCGTCGTAATTTAACTGTAAATTTTACCGCACCAGCTACATTATTAAATTTAATCGTTCATGATAATAATCCGAAACTGGAACGCATCATCGGAATGAGTTCTGTTGCGGGATTGCGAGGTCGAAAATCGAACTATGCGTATGGAAGCGCCAAAGCCGGTTTTCATGAATTTTTATTCGGATTACGTCAGGACATGAAAGGCCGAAACGTGATAGTACAAGCCGTAACTCCGGGATTTGTAAAAACAAAAATGACGGCTCATTTGGATCTTCCTAAAAATGCCAACACACCGGAAGAAATTGCCCATGCAATTATGAAGAACACGACTTCATTTGCTGTTTATCCGAATTTATTCTGGAGAATTATCGCTCTGGTAGTTCGTTTTGCTCCGGAATTTGTAATTAAAAAATTATAATTCCGCTAAAATCGTTGAATCACCGCAGGATCAACAATAACGAATGATCCGTCTCCTTTAAGAAGTTTATATTTAATATATGTTTCCGTTGGTGGAACAATTGAATTATTAAAATTCCATCGTAAAGCCTGCACTTTTTTAGGTCCATCGGGATGCTTGCGTTCTTTTGTGTCCACATTAAACACCTTGGTTTCAATCAAACTATCGCCGATAAACAATTCCATTTGTAATTCCAACGGTTGATCATGCTTTTCAATACCACATGCAAACGCAACCAAAGGCTCATCATCATGAAACGCCAGCGTTATTTGAGTTCCTTTAACACGGAACACGTGTTCGGATTTTTCAGATTCGCCTGCCCATACATTCGGCTCCGATATCATGATCGGGAATTCTCTTTTCACATTGCCATCCAAACGCTTATAAATTTGCCAGGAAGGATGACCGTAAGCCGTGATATCATAAAACATAGTATCCAGCGAATACGGAGGATGTTTGACAACTTCTGTGTAATCGTAGAACTGATGATTAACCGTATAATTCGGACGAAATTCTTTCAAAATCCGGGCTGAATTTCTCTCGTACTTCGTCACCAGTTTCGAATTCAATCCCGACATGTCCAACACGTAACCTTTGGTATAACGCCCGGGCAAACCGTGCCAGACCATTACAGTGTCTTGCTCGGAAACACGCTGTTCAATGTATCTGCCGATAGTTGCTCGTTCGTATTCAACAGTACTTAAATATTCATCTAACCACCATTTGCCACCGTACACATCGGGAAATAAAAACAGGAAAAGTGCAAAACCGGTTACGACAGTTGTTCCTGATCTTAACCATAAGTGATCAATCAACCGAAGTAAATACGACAAAGAAATCACCAATTGCAATAATAGCAACACATCCGGCAACGCATAATACCACATCATACGTTCGCCTGGATTGTAGAAATAGTACAAAATCATGGTACCGATAAACGAAGCGCCGGGCAACAAGTAGCGCAACGTATTTCCTAACGACTCCTGATGACGGCGGACGTACGCGAAGACCAACATTATCAATGAACTGATCAGTGTAATCCACAAAACCGGCAGATAGAAGTCGTCTTTGGCATAACGCACAAAAAAGGGAAACCAATAATCATCCGGATGAAAATGATAATGAATTTTCGCATAAGCCGACTGTGGTAACGGGCTTCCGAAAAAATATGTTGCTGCTGCAATCCATGTAACAACCGGCACTACAGCGAAGGTTAGAATATCACGAATGGCTTTTGAATTTAATCGTAAAGGCCACCACTCGTTGCGGTTTTCAATCAACCAAAATAAGCCAGTAATTACAACCAACGGAACCGCATCCAGTTTAGAAATGGCAGCTAATGCTAATAAAAACCACATTAAACGTGTACGTTTTTCGTAATACGCCCAGAACGCGCCCGTTACAACAGCAATGTGCATGGGTGATTCCAGTCCTGCTTTCATTACATTCAGAAAAAACTTACTGCTGACTAATATGATGCCTGTCCAGATTAAGAACTCAATATTCGATTTAGTATTTCCGCGAATAATTCGAATGAGGAAATAAATCAGCACAACTAAGCCGATAAAAGCTGTACGTCGCAAAGCTTGTTCCGGCAACCACATTCCGGTGGCACAAATAGCACCATTTACCAATCCCTGAAATGCCGATGAAATACCGAATACAGGACCATCCGTTGAATTGTACGCATAGAAAAAGCCTTCCTTGAAATTCTCCATGTATCGCATCACGAAGCCGGCATCGTCAAAAAATTCTCCCGGATAAACTTTGAAAATTAAAGCTGCCGCTGCGAGTGCAACACCTGCATCTAGCAGTATGTCTAAATTCTTGCTTCGATTGTACAACCATTTTCCCGCGAAAACTGCAGCAGCACTAACGGCGAGGAATACGGCCTTGAAAAATAAACTAGTATCGCCCCAGTGAAAACCGATAACCAATAGTGCAGGTGCAAGGATCAGCGCAAGGATGAGCAGCGTTTGTTTAGACAATTGAATCATAGGTAATGATTAAGGCGTCTAAAAGTACGAAAAGGAGCAATGATGCCTGTTTAATTCTGACTAGATCGATACGCTTTCCACTCAATGATAACTAACGTCATTACGACCACAATTTCGCCCGCACTAAATGCAATTCCCCAATGTGTTATGTTATTGTCGGTTAGTATTAACAGCAATGTGCCGATACAAAATGCCGTATTTAGCAAGATGAGTGCGAGTAAGGTTTGTTTTGATGATAAATTCAGGTATTCATGAAACCATCCCAACTAAGAAAAGAGTAACGCAAAACTGCCCAACAACCAAGGTATCGGAGCAGATATGCCAAACGAATCAGGATTTGTTCCAATGAGTAACCACCACAATAATCCGCTAATTGTTGCTCCGATGGCATCGAGACGAATCAGGCTAGAAGGCGATTTTTTTTGAAACATTTACCAACGTACTTTTAATCCGAATTGTTGAAGTAATTGAGCCTCCGGATAAACTCCCAGCTCCGGGATATTAGTGATCGTTAAGGCAGGACGAATTTCATAAATCAGATGTACTTGCTTCCAGAACGGACGTCTTTTGCCGATACGAAAATCAACACCAAGAGGTACATATCCGCAAAACGCAGTATTCGCCTTGTTTTTAAATTGTTCCGACTTACTATCCAATACACGTTGGTTGGAGTAACGTACGCTTGAGTTCCCTTGACCAATAGCAATACGTTGAGCAGCAAATTCGCCATAACTAATTTCGGACACTGCATTCAATGATATTCCTGCTGTCAATCCCAATCCACCATACAACGACCATCGTGCTTCAGAACTTGTACCGAATAATAATGAAACGTCTAAACGTAGTTGTTGGGAATAATACGATGCGGAATAGCTGCGTGTATTTATAGAATCTACAAAGTACATCTGACCGGTTTGTTGAGAAATCAATGTATCAACTATACTAGTACTTTCCATGTACTTTCCTGACGAGAAATAAACTCCGGAGCCGTACTGGAATCCTGCACGAAGCATTGGATTGCTGCGATATGCTTGACCTGATTTATCACGAAGTTGCATGCCTACCAAAACACCAAAATTTCCTGTCGTTTCCAAATAGCTGTAGAAATTTTCCTGATAACCCGCCATATTCTGTTGTAACAAGACCGAACCGGGAATAAGCTTTTCGAATTCGCTCATTTGCAACCGGGCTGAACGTGCAAATCCAAAACCTGAAACTACTGTCACTTCCTGAATGTGCAACAATTCCGGTTTTGGTTCTTCCACCACCTGAGCGGAACAATATAATGTTGCGATTACTAAACAAGTTGTTACAAATGCTCTGACCATATCATCAAAATTTGATTGTTGAAAGTTAGACGAAACAGGTTTTAATTGGTGGCTTTACACAAAATCATTTCACAAAAAAAGGCAACCCGTTACGATTGCCTTTTGTTTCTCTTTTGAAATTTCAATTATTCTTTACCAAACATTTCCATCACCTCATTGCTGATACCGGTATTTGAATATCCGCCATCGTGATATAAATTCTGCATGGTTACCATACGACTCATATCCGAGAACATGAGTACACAGTAATCCGCACAAGCATTCGCATCGGCATTGCCTAATGGTGAAATTTTATCGGCGTAATCGTAGAAATCACCAAAACCTTTAATACCGCTACCTGCAGTAGTTTTAGTTGGAGACTGTGAAATCGTATTCACACGCACGTGACGATGCTTTCCGTAATGATAACCAAAGCTACGCGCCACCGACTCCAACATGGCTTTGGCATCTGCCATGTCCGTGTAGAACGGATAAGTACGTTGTGCAGCGATATAAGACAATGCTACTACTGAACCCCATTCATTGATGGCATCCATATTATAAGCAACACTCAGCATTTTATGCAAGGACATTGCACTTACGTCTAATGACTTCTGATAGAAATCGTAGTTCAATCCGGTGTAAGGAATGTTCTTACGAATATTTGGAGACATCCCTATAGAATGTAACACGAAATCAATCTTACCACCCAAATGCTCTGTTGCTCCTTCAAACAAAGCTTTCAGCTCATCCATGTTGGTAGCATCTGCAGGAATAATTTTGGAGTTGGTGCTTTCTGCCAACTTATTGATTTCACCCATGCGCATGGCAATAGGTGCATTCGTCAGCACAAATGATGCGCCTTCAGCATGACATTTTTCAGCCACTTTCCAGGCAATTGAATTTTCATCTAAAGCTCCGGAAATAATACCGCGCTTACCTTTTAATAATTGATGTGACATAGTTTCTAGTTTGAACTTTTACAAATATAAAGTTTATCGGGAGTTCAGTTCTTCAATAATTCACGCGCATTCTTGCGGGCCGCATCTCCCGGAGTTCCGGCACTCAGCATTTTGGCAATCTCCTCTACCCGCTCTTTATCATTCAAACGTCGTATTCTGCTCACTGTACGATCCTTGTCATCTTCTTTATACACGAACAAATGATGTTGACCTTTCGATGCTACCTGCGGCAAATGCGTGATAACCACTACTTGCATTCTTGTACCGAGTTGTTCCAGGATAACACCTGCTTTTGCAGCAATGTCACCTGAAATTCCGGTATCGATTTCATCAAATATGATTGTCGGTAGTAGCGTATGTCCTGCCAACACAGACTTCAAGCTGAGCATCAATCGTGATAATTCTCCACCCGATGCAATTTTGCTCAAAGCTTTGGGATACTCGCCTTTATTGGCATTGAACATGAACACCACTTTGTCGTTACCGTCCTCACGAAGCTGTTCCAATTCGGTTAATTCAATTTGTAAAACGGCGTTCGGCATACCAAGATCTTTCAGCAATGCTGCAATCGCTTCCCTAAACTCGGGAATGGCTTTAGCTCGGGCTTTATGAAGTTGTTGTGCCAATTGTTTCAACTTCTTTCCGGCTTGTTCCATAGCTGCGGATGCTTTCACAATATCCTCTTCCAACGAACCGATTTGTTGCAGCTTGGCATCCGTTTCACTTTGAATACGCAACAAATCGCTTGTAGTATTTACACCGTGCTTTTTAAATAAACGGAACATATCATCCAAACGCTCGCGCAGCAAGGAAGTTCTGGTCGGATCGTGATGAATTTCTTCATTCACGGACTCCAGTTCGTTGGCAATATCCTTTAATTCAATAAATGCACTGTTGAGTCGATCTAATAATTGCTGAATACTTCCATTATATTTTGCAACTCCGGACAGTGTCGCCTTAACAGCATTCAGCGCTTGCAACACACCGCTTTCTTCACCATCTAATCCACTATATGCGCGGGTTAATGCCAGCTTAATTTCTTCAGCATTTTCGAGTGTTTCCAACTCTTGTTCAATGGTCTGCTCCTCTCCGGGAACAAGTTGCATTTTCAAGAACTCATCAAGTTGAAACTGCAAATAATCAAAATCCTTTTTGCCTTGTAGCTCCAACGCTTGCAACTCCTGAAGTCTTGCCGTAAGCTGCTTGACAATCTTAAATTGCTGCTTATAATCACTCAAGAGTGCATGATTATCCGCAACACTGTCCAACATATTTAACTGATATGAAGCTTCATTCAATGCAATCGTTTCGTGTTGAGAATGAATATCAATTAACCAGCTGCCGAGATTTTTCAATTGCGTCAAATTCACCGGGGTATCATTGACAAATGCTCTGGATTTGCCTTCCGCATTGATTTCGCGGCGAATGATAGTTTCTTCTTCAACATCAACATCCAATTCTGCCAAAGCTTGTCGGAAAGAAGGATGTTGCACAACGAAGTTTCCTTCAACAATGCATTTTTTGTTTTTGTCGCGCAATGCGGATGAATCGGCACGTTCGCCCAACAACAATCCTAAAGCGCCCAACAGAATTGACTTCCCTGCTCCTGTTTCACCGGTAATAATAGTGAGTCCCGAATGCAAGTCCAGTTGCACTTCATCTATCAACGCGTAATTCTGTACGTGCAGTTTCGTCAGCATATTCCGATACCGTAGTAAATGAAAAAGGCTGCACGCGCAGCCTTTAATTTCAATCTATGACTGATTAGGCAGTAACCTTACCCATCACTTCGGCCATTGTTTTACCGATTTGTGCAGGCGATTCTACCACATTAATTCCATTTTCACGCATGATCGCCATTTTCGCTTCCGCAGTATCATCAGCGCCACCAACAATTGCTCCGGCGTGACCCATGGTACGACCTTTAGGTGCAGTACGTCCTGCGATAAATCCTACAACCGGCTTCTTATTGCCGTTTTCGCGAATCCAACGAGCAGCTTCAGCTTCCAAAGTACCGCCGATCTCTCCGATCATAACAATACCATCGGTATTAGGATCATTCATTAACAACTCAACTGCTTCACGAGTAGTTGTTCCAATGATGGGATCACCACCGATACCGATCGCAGTGCTCACGCCTAAACCGGCTTTTGCAATCTGATCAGCAGCTTCGTATGTTAATGTTCCTGACTTTGATACGATTCCGATACGTCCCGGAATGAACACGAAGCCCGGCATAATGCCCACTTTCGCTTCACCGGCTGTAATGACGCCCGGACAGTTTGGACCGATCAGGCGGCAATCTTTTCCTTTAATGTATTCTTTGGCGTTAACCATGTCTTTCACCGGAATTCCTTCGGTGATACAAACAATCACTTTAATGCCGGCATCCGCAGCTTCCATGATAGCATCCGCAGCAAAAGCCGCAGGAACGAAAATGATGGAAACATCAGCACCGGTCGTTTTTACGGCGTCAGACACCGTGTTAAATACAGGACGATCCAGATGCAAACTTCCGCCTTTACCCGGCGTAACACCACCCACCAAATTCGTACCGTATTCAATCATTTGAGTAGCGTGGAAAGTACCTTCACTACCGGTAAAACCTTGAACTATAACTTTAGAATTTTTGCCAACAAGAACGCCCATATTCGGATGTGTTTAAAAGATTAAGATGAGGAACAAAAATAAGGTTTTTACCTATTCCTGCGCGCCTGTTGAAAACTCGGTAATACTACTTCTTTACCCGCTCCAGATTGATCATATTCGTCGGATCGACAATCAATCCGCTAACATTTTTCTGCACCAAACGAACAATTCTATCGTAATACAGCGGAACCACCGGCGATTCGTCCACCAAGATTTGATCCATTCTCAGGAACAACTCGCTGCGCACCGAATCATTTTGTTCTCCGGATCAGGATAATCTCCAATCCACGATTTACGGAAAAACAACACCTTATTGTCTGCAACAGCAGTTTTGAAAGCGGTTGGTTGTAATATTTCAATTTCCACGGGAATACCAACCTCCTGCAACTGATGACGCACTTCTTCCGCAATATCCATGTAGGTTGAAGTTGTGGTCAATCGAATTGGAGTCAAGCCTTTTCCACCCGGAAATCCTGCCATATCCAGCAATTCTTTCGCTTTATCAGGATTGTAGGTAAATCCCCGAAGTTTGGCGTGGTCGTATGCGTGCATATCAGGCGGAATGAATCCCCGATTAGCTCCTGTGCCCAAATTGTAACGACGAAAGCGGACAATTTTATCGCGGTCAATTGCAAAATTGATAGCCTGGCGCAAGTATTTGTTACTCAACGGACTGGATTTCACCAAATCGTTTGTTGGATCAACCACTATTCCGAGATAATCGGTTTTTAGGAATGGTTCGCTTTGCAATACGATTTTGTTTTGCAATTCGGTTTTTAACGATCCATCACGTTCCAATACTTTTTCCTTGTTAATGGCATCGATACCGGAAACCATATCGAGATCACCGGCCATAAACTGCATAAATGCCGATTCCGGATCACGAATGAATGAAATGGCTACGGCATCCAAATATGGCAAGCGATTCCCTGATTCGTCCATCTTAAAATAATTCGGATTTTTTTCGAGTACCAAACTGGTATTGCTCTTCCAGAATTTCAATTGAAACGGGCCTGTACCAACGGGATGATTGTAGTAATCGTCGCCATAAAACTGCACCACTTCTTTCGCAACAACCGAGAAATATTTCATGGTTAAGATGCCCAAAAAAGGTTTGAACGGTCGTTTCAATTTTATGGTAAACACCGAATCATTTATGGCCGAAAAACCTGTATTTCCTGCTACAGGATCGTGATCTACGACATCCAACAGCGTCGATGCATTGGATATGCGACGGTCGAACAGGCGATCGAAACTATACACCAAGTCGGAAGCTGTAACTACACGACCTTTTCCACCCGAGAACTGCGGATTATCATGAAATACAACATCATTGCGCAGATAAAACGTGTACTCCATCCCGTTATCGCTAATCGTCCAGTACTTCGCAATCGAAGGCTGAACCTTAAGATCCGCATCCATTTCCACCAAACCATTGTATAGCTGATTCAGCACCCAGTTATTTTCAAAAGAACCTGCCATTGCTGGATCAAGAGAAGTAACCGCACCCAATTCATTCAGTTTAAATATGGATTTATCCGAATGCTCTGCGGTACCTGACCCACAAGAGTTATGGAGCAAAAGCGAAAAGGTGCCTGCAAGCCACAAAGTCGGTAAAAAAATCTTTTTCATATGATAATGTTTCGGTACAACAAGTTTACTTAACCGCTGTTCGCGCACGAACCCGCAAGCGCTTGCTTTATAAACAGTGTTATCAACACCACGCATCCCTTGCTTTTATTACCTTTGCACCCATTATGAATCAGCCGTCTGTTGCTTTTCACACTTTGGGTTGCAAACTGAATTTTTCGGAAACTTCTGCTATTGGCAGACAACTGAAAGAAGCAGGCTTTGCCAAGCGTGAATTTAAAGACGGCGCTGATGTTTACGTAATCAACACGTGCTCGGTAACCGATAATGCAGACAAGGAATGTCGCAAAATTGTGCGAGATGCTTTGCATGTAAATCCCGAAGCATTTATTGTGGTAATTGGTTGTTACGCTCAATTGAAACCGGATGAAATCGGGGCAATTGAAGGAGTGGATTTGGTTTTAGGCGCGAAGGAAAAATTCAATTTGCCGAATTATCTGGATGTTATCACCAAGCGCGATACGGCATTGGTGAACAGTTGTGAAGTGGACGATGTCAACTTTTTTGTGGATGCGTATTCCGCAGGTGACAGAACCCGTGCATTTTTGAAAGTTCAGGACGGTTGCGATTACAGTTGTACATTTTGCACTATTCCATTGGCTCGAGGAAAAAGCAGAAGCGATAGTATTTTCAATGTGATGAACAATGCGCGAAAACTGGCTCGGGAGGGTATCAAAGAAATTGTGTTGACAGGAGTTAATCTCGGCGATTTCGGGAAAGGCAATGCCGGAGGAAAACAACATGGAGCAAACTTCCGCCAGTTAATTGAAGAATTGGATCAGGTGGAAGGCATTGAACGATTTCGAATTTCTTCGATTGAACCGAATTTGTTGAAGGATGAATCCATTGAATTCGTGGCAAAATCAAAACGATTTGTGCCGCATTTTCACATTCCGTTGCAATCCGGCTCAAATACCATTCTGAAAAAAATGAAACGACGCTACTTGCGTGAATTATATGCAAGTCGTGTAGAGAGCATTAAACGTCACATGCCGCACGCATGCATTGGAGTGGACGTTATTGTTGGTTTTCCGGGAGAAACGGAACAAGAATTCATGGAAACTTTCAATTTCCTTCAGCAACTCGACATTTCATATTTGCACGTATTTACCTACTCGGAACGTGCCAATACGGAAGCACTAAACATGAAAGGAGTTGTCCCTGTAAATGAACGCAGAAGAAGAAATAAGATGTTGCGCAATTTGTCCGATAAAAAATTGAGAGCTTTTTACGAACAACATGTTGGGTCGGTACGTGAGGTATTATTTGAACATGAAAATAAAAATGGCATGATGAGCGGTTACACGGACAATTACATTAAAGTTATACTTCCTTATCAGCCCGAATTATGCAATACTATAGTTCCTGTGTATTTGGACAGTTTCAGTGCAGAAGGACATATCATCGGTGAACCAACAAAACAGCGCGCCACCGCAATTTAATATACTATGTATCCAAGTCTTTTTGAATTATTTCAGGATTTATTCGGTATTGAAATTAATGCTTTGCGTTTGTTTCAGATGTTCGGAACAATCGTCGCCATTGCGTTCCTGCTCTGCGCCTATGTTTTTGCAAAAGAATTGCGCCGTAAAGAAGCCGAGGGAAAGCTTACAGCTACTTTCCGAAAAGTGTTGAAAGGAGCGAAAGCCGGCACCAATGAATTAGCGGGACAATTCATATTCGGTTATATCGTGGGTTGGAAACTGTTGTCCATCCCATTTTATAGCGATTTATTTAATGCGGATCCCCGGGGTTATATTCTCTCCTCAGAAGGAAATCATGTTTTAGGATTGCTGGTTGGCGCTGCAATGGCCTATTGGAAATATCGTACAGCCGAGAAAGAACGCCTGCCGGAACCTAAAGAAATTACCGAAAAAATGTCGCCTGCCGAGCACGTAGGAAATATGACTTTGTTGGCTGCTTTGTTTGGTTTTCTGGGGGCCAAGATTTTTCACTTGCTGGAAAACTTTGGTGATTTTCTGGAAGATCCGGCCGGGATGTTTTTGTCCTTCGGAGGACTTACCATGTATGGAGGATTAATCATGGGCGGTGCCGCTGTTTTAATTTATGCCAGAAAGCAAGGTTTTAGTTTACTTCAAATAATGGATGCCTGCGCACCGGGGTTATTTCTAGCGTATGGTGTAGGTAGATTGGGGTGTCACATGGCCGGCGATGGCGATTGGGGAATTGTCAACACCGCACCAAAGCCCAATTGGATGGGATTTTTACCGGATTGGTTCTGGGCTTATGATTATCCGAATAACGTCAATCGGGATTGCAATCCGTATATTGAAGGAACTCCGGAATTCTTTATGAATATGTTTTGCGATTTTGACACCACACCGCATCTCGTTGCACCGGTATTCCCTACTCCGTTATATGAAGCAATTGCGTGCATAGGATTATTCTTTATGTTCTGGTATTTCCGTAAGCGCATTGTAATACCGGGCTTATTATTCAGTCTGTATCTCATTTTTAACGGCATGGAGCGTTTCTTCGTGGAATTAATTCGCGTGAATACCACATTATTCACGATCGGAGGATTCCGCGTGACGCAGGCAGAAGTTATTGCAGTAACGTTGATGACATTAGGGGTAATTGGTGTCATTTTAACCCGTAAACGTTACCGTACCACGAATGTCGGATAACCGCAATATAGTATTAAGCAATTTGTGTGATGGCATACAAACCATTGCCATGCAGGCCGGCGCATACATCAAAGCACAACGCGCTCAATTTAAATCAACATCGGAAGAACTGAAATCCTTCAACAATCTTGTTTCCTACGTTGATCAGGAAGCAGAGAAAATGATTGTTGATGCACTGGGCAAATTACTTCCCGAAGCCGGGTTTATTGCAGAAGAAAGCAGCCAACTACCTCAAATGGAACGTTACAATTGGATTATTGATCCGTTGGATGGCACTACCAACTTTATTCACGGTGTTCCTTGTTTTGCGGTGAGCATTGCATTGGCGGAATACGGCAAACCTGTTGCGGGAGTTATTTATGAAATCAATCTCAATGAATGCTTCTATGCTTTTGAAGGTGGCGGAGCTTTTTTGAATGGTTCGCGCATTCATGTTTCTCAACGAACGCAACTCAAAGAAGCACTTCTGGGAACAGGATTTCCGTATTACGATTTCGGATTAACAGAACCCTACTTGCGTTTATTTGCAGACTTAATGCAATCGACAAGAGGTTTGCGGCGTCCGGGCTCTGCTGCAACCGACATTGCTTACGTAGCTTGCGGTCGTTTTGAAGCGTTTTACGAATACGGTTTACACCCCTGGGATGTGGCCGCCGGAATAATCCTTGTGCGCGAAGCAGGAGGATGTGTTACCACTTTTATGGGTGATGATCCCGGTATTTCGGGAGCACGATTTGTTTGCAGTAATGCGCGTATCCATAATGAATTACTTGAAAAAATTCAGCACCATTTTCCGCTGTAAGCACTTTATTACGAAATTCACCTTATGACCAAAATAAAACTTCATCGTCCGCTTTGCTTTATTGATTTGGAAACAACCGGAGTTAATGTAGCAAGTGATCGAATTATCGAAATCGCCATTCTTAAATTATTTCCGAATGGAGATAAAGAAATGAAGTCGGCACGCATTAATCCGGGAATTCCGATTCCTCCCGTTACATCGGCCATTCATGGCATTTACGATGATGATGTGAAAGACCGTCCGGTATTTAAAGAAGTTGCCGGAATGTGGTACAAGTTTATTGAAGGTTGCGATTTGGCCGGATACAATTCCAACAAGTTTGATATTCCGCTACTGGCAGAAGAATTTCTTCGTGCCGAAATTGAATTTGATATTACAGCGCATAAACTGATAGATGTTCAGAACATCTTTCACAAAATGGAACAGCGCACACTTGCTGCTGCATATTTGTTTTATTGCGGGAAGCCATTGGAAAACGCTCATAGCGCAGAAGCTGACATCTCGGCAACAGCAGAAATTCTTGAAGCTCAATTGGAACGTTATCCCCAATTAGATCCGGGTGTTCCGGCATTGAGTGAATTTTCGACCATGACACGTAATGTCGATTTGATGGGGCGAATTGTTTACAATGCTCAAAATGTGCCGGTATTTAATTTCGGAAAACACAACGGCAAACCTGTGCGCGATGTTTTTGAAAAAGAACCATCGTATTACAGTTGGATGATGGATGGGGATTTTCCCCTATACACCAAGAAAGTAATTACAAAGATTCGTCTCGATTTGAAATTGGGGAAATAGTTATGAAGATCATCTGTATTGGAAGAAATTACGCGGAACACGCCAAGGAAATGAATGCTCCTGTGCCTTCAGAACCAGTGGTGTTCCTGAAGCCGGATACGGCATTAC
>JAJTEY010000028.1 GCA_021299855.1 Bacteroidota bacterium
TGCGGGAGATTCAACGGTTGCGTTAATGGTGGTTCCTGACACGGTGCTTGGAATAGATAACGCCTGGGCGTTACTGCACAAGTCGTTGGCAGGTGCAGGAGGTGGAGGAGGTGTCGTACACGAATTAAGAGCCATTGTTATGTTACGGCAAGTTGTACTCGTTCCGCAGGAAGAATTGGAAGCGGTATGCACATAGTACGTGCCTGAAACTGTCGAGTACCAGTTAAGTGGAGTATTCCCGGCCGCTACAACAGGACCTGAAGGAGATCCTTGGCGAATAGTAAGATAATCGGTGGTAATGGTTGATGCTGCCGTATAACCCGTAAATGCAGCAGTAGAAAACATGGTCGCATATTCCCCGGCAAATGCGCAGGAGGCTAATGTAACCGGTGTAGATGTTGTAGGAGCATTACCGCTACCATAGGAGGAAGGTACGTTACATGCTGTGCTCGCCAATAACGTAATATCTCTGCACGCGTTAGCCGTACCGCAAAGGCAGTTCGTACTAGCGTGAACGTAATATGTGGTAGTTGTTGGTGCCGTAAACGACACCGCTCCAACGCCCATAGCTACAACGGTACCGCCCGGACTCCCCGAACGGATGGTCATAAAATCTGTAGTTACTGAACTTGTTACGCGGTAAACCGAACCGCCAGTAAGCCCGGTCCAAGTTCCATACTCACCGGCATATTGACAGAAGATGGTGCCTCCAACCGCGGCATTGCCGTAAGGGATCGTGTTGTTGCACTGGGCATTACCGTCAGATAATCCCACTGTTACCAGCAACCCCAAAGCGACCGCTAGTTTTGAATAAATGTGCTTCATAAGATTAAGATTGAGTTAGTTTGCAGTTACTAAATTATAAAAAATCATTCCAAATCACAAAATTGACAAAAAAATAACCCTTACTTGACTCAGAGGTAGATTTAAAATGTTTGATAGGTTCTATCACTTGCGAGGTTTTAACTGAACGAGCATTATAATTATATAACTACTTTTACCTACCTAATCAATCTTAGTATCCAATCGTATGTGGGCGAAGCTTTCGCATTTAATTTTACGCTATAAAATTTCCATTCTGATTGTAACGTTGGGACTAACCGCCTTTATGGGTTGGCAGGCTTACACGAAGTTGGAGTTGTCGTACACGTATGCGCGTGTGTTACCGAAAGATGATCCGATGTATGTGGCGTACGAAGGATTCAAAGCGCGATACGGCGAAGACGGAAACGTGATGGTAATCGCGTATCAGGATCCGGGAATATTTAAGTTGCAGCAATATCAGGCGTGGTACGATTTAACCGAATCTATTCGCAAAATAGACGGTGTGCAGGAGGTGATGTCCACCGCGCGTCTGTATAATATGGAACGTAACGATGATTCGCTTCGTTTTGATATTCGTCAGGTGGTGCAACAACGTCCAACTTCTCAGGAAGAAGTAGACAGTTTGAAAAATGAAATTGACCGTTTGCCGTTTTATGATGGTATGCTGATTAACAAAAAGTCGTCCGTTACGTTAATGGCAATTACGTTCAAGCAAAAAGATCTTAACAGCAAGAAGCGACTTGATATTGTTAAATCCGTTCGCGAGAATACCGAAAAATTTGAAAAGACAACCGGAGTTACTGCGCATTATAGCGGAATGCCCTGGATTCGTTCCGAATACATGCGCAAGATTGGTGGCGAAACAGCATTCTTCTTGTTTTTGTCGTTGGGCGTAACAGCGGTTATCCTCTTTATTTTCTTCCGTTATTTCAATGCGGTATTTTTCTCGTTGGTTGTTGTGGTTGTCGGATTAATCTGGTCGTTGGGAACTATCGGATTGTTAGGGTACAAGATCACGGTGCTGACAGGATTGATACCATCACTCATCGTCATCATCGGTATTCCGAACTGTATTTTCCTGATTAATAAATATCAGGAGGAACTTTCTCGTCATGGCAATAAAACCAAAGCGCTATCGCGAATGGTGCAGAAGGTGGGCTTGTCGAATTTGTTAGCGAACGTTACAACTGCAATCGGTTTTGGAGTATTCTATTTTACCAATAGTTCCCTTCTTGTGGAATTTGGTGTGACTGCAGCTATTAACGTTTTAACAACGTATGTTATTGCAATCGTTTTAACGCCCATTATCTTCTATTATTTACCTGCTCCGAAAGCCAAGCAGATGAATCACCTGAGTGGTAAGCGCGTAAATAAAATTATTGATTACGTGGATCATTTGGTTCACAACAAGCGGAAGCAAATCTATATCGGCATTACAGTTGCTACGTTGATTTCGTTGGTAGGGTTTAAATTCATCAGTGTTGTAGGATATGTAGTGGATGATTTACCGAAAGATGAACCGGTGTATTTGGATTTGAAATTCATGGAAAAACACTTCAACGGCATTTTGCCTTTTGAGGTTGCTATTGATACGAAAAAGAAAAACGGCTTATTTGAAAATGACGGCGATGTGTTGTATCGAATTGACTCGCTGCAACGTGTTATTATGTCGAAGCCGGGTTTCTCTAAACCGCTCTCTATTGTTGAAGCGTTGAAGTTTTCTTATCAGGCGTACAAAGACGGTCGTCCTAAAGCATACCGTTTACCTTCGAATGGCGCAGATTTAAAAGCTTTAGCGGATTACAGCAAAACGGTAAGCGGTCAGCAGCAGAAGTTGAACAACTTTATTGATTCCACGCGCCAATATACACGCGTTAGTTTTCAAATGGCTGACGTAGGTTCCGATAGCGCGAAAAAAATTGTGGCGCAAATTCAACCGATAGTCGATTCAATATTTCCACCAAGTCAATATAAGGTGGACATGACAGGCCACTCGTTAATGTTCTTACGTTCATTCGATTATTTGCTGCATCACTTGTTCGTGAGTTTATTAATTGCGATTGTATTGATCTTGTTAATCGGTATGGTGTTGTTCCGTTCAGTTGCAATTATTGTTTTGTCAAAATTACCTTGTTTAATTCCGCTTGTTATGACGGCGGGAATTATGGGCTTTATGGGCGTGCCTTTTAAGTCGAGCACAATCTTGATTTTCTCCATCGCCTTCGGTATTGCTTCTGACGGAACGATATACATTTTAACGGAATATCGTAATCAATTGCGCAAATTGTCAGCAGCTCAAAAACACAAGGCCGTATCGTTCGCTATTCGTGAAACCGCGTTGAGTATGATTTATACGAACGTGATCTTGTTTTTTGGTTTCGCTATCTTCGTGTTGTCCGGTTTTGGTGGCACAGTAGCCTTAGGCGTATTGTTGTCCATTACATTGATTGTTTCATTAGCCACCAACTTAATTTTGTTGCCTTGTATTTTATTGTCGCTGGAGCGCCGCAATGCACACAAGGCTATGATTAAAGAGCCGTTAATTGATATTTACGACGAAGAAGAAGATGTAGATCCGGACAAGCTGGTAATTCATTCCGATCAACACAATCAATACTAATTCATGAAAGGTATTATTCTCGCCGGTGGATCCGGTACACGTTTGCATCCTTTGACGCTTGCAGTAAGTAAGCAGTTGATGCCGGTTTTTGATAAACCCATGATTTATTATCCGTTGAGCACATTGATGCTTTCGGGAATTAAAGAAATATTAATTATTTCTACTCCTGTTGATTTGCCGTTATTTGAAAAATTGCTGGGAACAGGAGAGCAATTAGGTATGCGTTTTCATTACGCCGTACAACCTGAGCCCAAAGGATTAGCGCAAGCTTTCACGATTGGCTCAGACTTTGTTGGTTCTGATCACGCGGCGCTTATTTTGGGCGATAATATTTTTCACGGTTCCAATTTATCCAAGACATTGGCAACTGCTCGTGAGCGTGTGGAGAAAAATGGCGGCGGAATGGTCTTCGCTTATCATGTTAATGATCCTGAGCGTTATGGAGTTGTTGAATTTGATGCTAACGGGAAAGCAATAACTATAGAGGAGAAACCAACTCAACCTAAATCTAATTATGCAGTTCCGGGAATTTACTATTACGATAATAGTGTAATTGAGTTAGCGCATAATTTGAAGCCGAGTGCGCGCGGTGAATTGGAGATTACCGATATCAACCGCATTTATTTAGAGCAAGGGAAGTTGGAGGTGAGCATTTTGAATCGCGGGACAGCGTGGTTAGATACCGGCACGCACGAATCATTGTTGCAAGCTTCAAACTATGTATCCATCATTGAAGAACGTCAAGGGCTTAAAGTAGGCTGCATCGAAGAAGTAGCTTACCGTATGGGGTTCATTGACGCAGATCAATTGCGCAAGCTTGCCGAGCCATTAATGAAAAGCGGTTATGGAAAATATCTTTTGTCTTTGTTATATTAACTGACATGAAACCAAGCCGACAGATTCTGATTACGGGTGGCGCAGGCTTTATTGGCAGCTCTCTTGCCGAAAGGCTCTCGGAGAAGTCCGAATACAGAATCACATTGGTGGATAATTTACTAACCGGAACATTGTTGCACGTGCCGGAAGGGAAACATAATAATATCCAATTTATAAAATGCGATGTTAATTCGTTTAAGGATATTTCGGAAGTTTTTTATTCTACCCGGTTTGACTGGGTGTTTCATTATGCTGCGGTCGTTGGAGTACAGCGAACACTCGATAATCCTGTGATGGTATTGGATGATTTAACCGGTATCGCAAATATTTTAAACCTGAGTAAAAATTCCGGAGTGGAGCGAGTGTTCTACTCGAGTTCCTCCGAAGTATACGGCGCGTCTGTTGAATTACCGCAAAACGAATACACTACACCACTCAATTCCCGCTTGCCATATGGAATTGTGAAGAATGTAGGCGAAGCATTTCTGAAATCGTATCGTAAAGAATTCGGTTTACCATATACTATTTTTAGATTCTTCAATACATACGGTCCAAAGCAGAGCAGAGATTTTGTCGTCTCCAAATTCATGAGTTGTGCATTAAAGAATGAGCCGCTTATAATTTACGGAGACGGTTCTCAAAGTCGTACCTTCTGTTATGTAGATGATAATGTTGATGCCTGTATTCGTATTGCAGAGGATGGCATGTACATGGACGATATTGTAAATATCGGAAGTGATAAGGAAATTTCTATTTTGCAATTAGCACAACTGGTTAAGGCGGTATGCAACTCCACATCGGAAATAGTCCACGCGCCTGCATTAACCGAAGGTGACATGGCACGACGCATGCCCGATATATCTAAGATGCGCGCAGCGTTACAAAAGGATCCTGTTCCATTGGAAGAAGGATTAAGGAAAATCTTATCTAACACTCGTTTTATTTTATAAGTTGCTTGTGAACAGTTTGCATTTGGAATTAATTGAGGAGGAAATTAAAACGTTTACGAACGATTTACCCCAATCGCCTGCACATTTGTACGATCCTATTCGCTACACTATGAACATAGGTGGCAAACGAATGCGTCCGGTATTGGTGCTCTCCGGAGCGTCTTTATTTTCGGATGACATTCAAGCTGCATTACCTGCTGCTGTGGGAATAGAGTTGTTTCACAACTTTACGTTGCTGCACGACGATATCATGGATATGGCGCCTTTACGTCGTGGTCAGCCAACCGTTTACAAAAAGTGGAATCCCAACATTGCCATTCTTAGCGGGGATGCAATGTTTGCGGAGTCGTTACGCTTGATGGCGAAATCACCACACAACGCTTTGCCTCGTATTTTGGAGTCGTTTACAAAAGCAGCTCTAGAAGTATGTGAAGGACAACAAATGGATATGGACTTTGAGCAACAAGCTTGCGTTACAATTCCGGAGTATATCCGGATGATTGAATTAAAGACGGCGGTACTGTTGGCAGCATCATTGGAAATTGGCGCTTATTGTGGCGGAGCATATTCTACAGATGCACATAAGTTGTATGAGTTCGGCCGAAACATTGGAATTGCTTTTCAATTACAAGACGACATATTGGATGTGTATGGCGATCCGGAGAAATTCGGAAAGCAAGTTGGAGGTGATATTGTTTCTAACAAAAAAACATACTTATTGATTTCTGCATTGCAACAAGCAGATGGCTATTTGAAAGAAGAGTTGTTGAATTGGATGCAGGCAGGCGCTGATCAAGCTGTCGATAAAGTAAGCGGAGTCAAGGAAGTTTATAATCGATTGCACATTCGTGAGCAGGCAGAAGCGGAAATGAAAAAGTATTACGATGTAGCAATGCAATCGTTGCTTAGCGTTGGTGCAGATGAAAAGAAACTGGCCGGAATACGGGCCTTCGCTGACGCACTGATGGTCAGAGAACAGTAAATATCTATATTTAACGATGCGAGCAAGTGTAGTAGCCTTCTTTGTTTTTACGGGCAGTTGGTTGTTCGCACAGCAACACGACTCGGTTCCCGATTCAACACAGCGTAAAGGTTTTATTCATCGCATGTTTTTTGACACTACTGCTCATAGTGGTTTGTTTGCGATTCCATTATTGTATTACACTCCGGATACGCGTTGGGCTTATGGTGCGATGGGCGTTTATTATTTTCATGTCGGCGGACCGAGTGCGCGTTTATCATATGCGAAGCTATTAGTCGATTACACACAGAACAAACAACTTGACGTGTGGTCCTCGTGGAATATTTTTTTGAAAGAAGAACGATGGTTGATTAAAGGGGAGGCGCGTTATAGAAATTTTCCTGATCGATTCTACGGTATAGGAAATCAAACCACGCCCGAAATGGTAGAGCGATATACGTACGATTTGCTAAGCATGAAAATTCTTGGATTGAAGCGCATTCGTAAAGGCATGTTTGCCGGCGCCGATTATCAAGTGTTGTACATGTACAAGATGAAAGTAGCTGAAGGCGGCATTCTGGATACAGCCGGAGTGACGGGCGTTGGCGGAGGATTGAATTCCGGTTTCGGGTTGGTGTTTGTTTCTGATCAGCGTGATAATGTGGTGAACGCGCGTACGGGATATTTCTTTGAAGTGTCGTCTTATTATTATCGTCCGGCGTTCGGCAGTGATTTTAATTATACGACGTTAAACATGACGTTCAATAAATACATTCCCGTTTATAAAAGTAATGTTGTCGCGTTTAATTCTGTGGTAAATTTAAATTTTGGTAATCCTACGTTCATTACAATGTCGCAAGCCGGAGGTGATGACATTCTGCGTGGTTATGCAAAGAACAGATTTCGTGATCACAACTTTGTTGGCGCGCAAACAGAGTATAGATTCAAAATTTGGAAACGTTTTGGAGGAACTGTTTTCGCCGGTGCAGGCGATGTGTTCAGAGATCCGAAGGATGTTTCCTGGAATACCGTGAAATATTCGTACGGCGCAGGATTGCGGTATATGGTTAATCGCAAGGAACGACTCAACATACGTTTAGATTACGGCATTGGCAGAGGTAGTAGCAGTTTTTATATTATGATTACGGAGGCATTTTAGCGCACGCGCAGCCGATTGTCGGCCAATGTTTACTTCACGTAGTTATAAATTCCCATGCGCTGCGGTAGCCGTTTATCTCTTCGGCGTAATCCAGAAAAGATTTGTAGAAGGAATGAGCACCCAGTGTCGCGCTGTCACCAATAACAATTAGTTTTCGTTTAGCGCGTGTTAATGCCACATTCATGCGACGTGTATCCGAGAGAAATCCGATTTCATTCCTGTCGTTACTGCGTGTCATGGAAATGCACATGATGTCGCGCTCTTGTCCCTGGAATCCGTCTACCGTGCGAATGCTGAAGTGATGTCGCGATCCTGCGAACCAGGTTTGATCTTGCAGCAATGCTTGTAATTTTTCCGTTTGTTGTTTGTATGGCGCGATAATGCCAATACGCAATGGTTCATCCGGTCGTTGATCGTGTTGCTGCAGCACATTACTTAAATGCCGAATCAGTAATCGCGCCTCTTCTTCGTTCTCGTAACTCAGTGTTTCGGGATGCTGGTGTTCTTCATATCCGGTGCCGGCAGTGTCAATAAATTCCAGCGGACGAAACAATAAATCATCCGCTTCGTCAAAGCTCAACAGATTATCTTTTACATCAACATAAGCAGATAGTTCGTTGTTGTAAAACATCCGGTTGCTGAATCCCATTATCTTTTCATGCATACGATATTGCACGTTCAGCATTACTGCAACATTCGGATGAGCGCGGACAACCCGTTCAAACAAGGTGTATTTCAATCCGCCATCTTCTGCACGTTTCGACTTCACTGTTGGGGGAAGTTGCAAATGATCACCTGCAAAAACTACACGCTCACTTCTGATGATCGGAATCCAGGTCATGGGTTCTAATGCCTGCGCAGCCTCATCAATGAAACAAGTTTTAAATCGTAAGTCGCGCATAAGTTTGCCTGCTGCAACAACGGGCGTGCATGCAATAACTTGCGCTTTTTCGAAACTATCCCATAAGATATAATCTTCGAGTGCAGAAGCATCCTTTTGTAATTGCCGTGCTTCTTGATACAATAAGTGCCTTTGTTCGCGTTCGGCATGACCGAAGTTGCGTTTGTATTTTTTGGCCATACTGAAGAACTCTTCGGCACGTTTTCGGAATTGTTTTAATTCTTTAAACGATTCGTGATTGGCCATGCGTGCGTCGAGTGTATTTTGCAATACTTCTTCCGAAACACGCGCCGGATTTCCTAAACGCAAAACGTTAATACCTTGTTGAACGAGTTTTTCAGTAAGCAAGTCAACTGCCACATTGCTCGGGCTGCAAACCAGTACTTGTTTTTCATGCATGAGTGTATGCATGATGGCACGAATTAATGTTGTGGTTTTTCCTGTTCCCGGAGGTCCATGAATAACAGCTACATCTTGAGCAGCGGCAATGAGATTAACCGCATTTTGCTGCGAACGATTTAGCCCCGACATACCCGGAACTTCCTCTACACGATGAAATGAAGGCGTTGTAATGCCGTAGAGCACATCACGCAGTTGAGCCAGTCTGCTATTTTCTGCTTCAGCAACTTTACCCAATGCGAATTTCATTTCACGATAGCCGGCTTCGTCAAAAAGTAAATTGATGCCGATCTTACCGCGTTCAATCCATCCGGGAAGTTCATCGGTATTAAATGCAATGCGCATTTTGTTTCCATGCACATGTTTAATGGTTCCTTGAATTTTCCAATGCTCACTGTTATCATCTCCGCTATTGGAAAAAATCTCTATTACTTTCCCGTTGGAAAATTGATGCAGTTCATTTTGTCCTTGTGTGCGTTCAAATTCGGCGGTAACATAATCGCCGACACCAAGTTCTTCAGAAGTTACATGAACCGGATACCAGGTTACGCCATTTTTTCTGCGTGCTGCAATGCTGTAGCGTTCGAATTGCTCGAGGTATTGTCGTAAATCTTCTTCCCGCTCAATATCCAATAATGACTGCAACTGCAGCAGTTGATCTTTTACCTTCATTTTTTGCCTTTAACTGCAATACGGTAAATGTCGATATAAACAGGCAAGTGATCACTGTATCCGCCAATATAACGAGAGCCGGCCCACGTACGCTTCGGTGATGGACCGTCACCTTTGTAAACTTCTGCAAACAGGCGATCCTGCTTAAAAATGTATGCGGTTCCACATTTTAATGTTGTTCCTCCATTAAGCGTTTGGCTCACCAGAATTTGATCCAACACCGATTTTTCTTTTTTATAATAATGCGTCCCATCACCCGCCTGCTTTATGGAATCCATCTTATTCTGAAGCGATACAACAGCTTTTAATGAAGCATCTCTCGGCTCATCGTTAAAATCGCCTAATGCAATAATTCGTGATCCTGCATCAATGGCTTTGAGGCTATCGCAAATCCGTTGTAATGTTTGTGCCGCAAGCAGTCTTCTGGGTCCGCTTTCTTGTTCTCCGCCGCGGCGTGAAGGCCAATGATTCACCATTACAAAGAGCGTATCTGTTTTTCCAAGAACACCTTTTACTAAAAGAATATCGCGAGTCGGATATGCGGTATCTGCCCATCCGGCAACCGGAACCATATACGATGTTAATACGCGAAAATCTTTTTTCTTATAAATCAACGCTACATCAATGCCACGTTTATCGCGCGAATTGTGATGCACGATCCCATACTTCTGTTTTTTCAATTTCGTTTTAGTCGTCAAATCTTCCAGAACTTTTCTATTTTCAACTTCCGCCATTCCTAAAATGGAGGGGCCTTTACCTTCATTCATGTCTAGTATAATATCAGAAAGATTGTTCAGCTTGGTCATGTAGCGTTCAGAAGTCCAAGCATTTTTCGCACGGGGCAAAAATTCTTCGTCGTTAATTGCAGGGTCGTTGATGGTGTCGTATAAATTTTCCACATTCCAAAAAGCTATACGATAATGCTGTGCATGGAGCGGCACAACAAAAAGAATAAGGACAGTGCATAGAAAAATTGCGAGGCGCATATTGAGTTATTTGGTGACGAATTAATGCTTATTGTCGATGAGTTCGTATCAGGTTGATTTTCAACATTACGGGTGGAAAACCTGTTGACAAGATAACTACGTAATTCCTTGGTAATGTGAGTATAGCATTATATTTGGTTAATTAAACGTAACATCATGAAGCAAATATCTGCATTAATTTTAGCGTTTGCCCTGCAAGTTACGGCAAATGCGCAAAGCAACCCGTCCGATATTGCAATGACCGGCTTTAATGCTGTTCCTACAAATAATCATGTGGTGGTATCATGGACGCCTGTTATGTCCGGAGTAATTTCTTATGAAGTAGAAAAGTCCAAGAACGGTTCTGAATACGTTGTTGTAAGTAAAGTGGAGCCGGGAACCGTTGCTGCAGATTTTGTGGAAACTGATTTTCAGCCGTATGAAGGCATGTCTTTTTATCGTTTGAAGTTTACAACCGAAGAGGGATTTACGTATTATTCGAACACTGTTCCGGTTAAATACACTAATGGTATAGCGGTTAGTCCGGTACCACAATCGGCTATAAAGGCAGATCAGAATCCTGACAAGACTGCTATTGTAGTTGTACGTAATGCAGCCGGCGAAGAATATTATTCTAAAGTAGAAGTTCAAAATTCCGGCGACCCTTTGGAAGTAAAAGATTTGGAACAACGTTTAACGTCCGGTACTTACACTATCGTAAGTTGTTCGGAGCAGAGTTATTTCTGCAAACAAATGCTGGTAAAATAAATAACCGCGATTAAGATGTTGATGCTCGTAATTCTACGAGCCTTTATTATTTTTAAAAGTGAATTAAAATTTGTTATGTTATGCGAAACTTGTTTGCTTCGGCACTTTTATTTTTTTAGTCATGAATTTGCAAGCTCAACACCCGCGAAATTTTTCGGGCAAGTAGTCGGGACAATCAACTATTTATGGCACAATGGGCAAGTTGTCAACAGTGCCTATGCAGTTAAACGTGAATACTAAAGACAGTGCGGGCGTTTACTCCTAGCAGTTAATTTATGGTGATAGCGGGAAAGATATCCGCGCTTATGAATTAGTTCCGGTGGATACTTTAGTTGGAAAATGGAATGTAGATGAAAAGAATGGAATCGTTATTTCCGGCATTTTTAGAGGAAATAATTTTATTACTTCGGTCAAAGTCCAAGGCACGCGAATTACAATGATATACTCTTTGCAGGTAGACACGCCGGTGGTAGAAGTAATCGCAGGAACAGATTCCGGAATATTAACTAGCGGAAAAGGAACGGAAGATGTGCAGACTGTAATTAGTTATGGTGTCAACAGTTATCAAAGGACAGAGTTACACACAAAATAAAATGATGGAGGTGTGTAGTTTATTGCCGTAACTTGCCTAGTAGTATAAACGAAAATCCGCTCGTCATGACTTACATCAAAACAGATATTCCCCAACCCGGAATAATTGAATTGTTATTTTACAAATCTTCTACAGGCAGTGCCTTGTCAAATCTTGCCCACACCTTATTGCTCGGGCCGTCAACGTTAACATCCGGTGAACGGGAATTGATTGCAGCGCATGTTTCGCGGTTGAATAACTGCGAGTTTTGTCACGAATCGCATGCGGCTGCTGCAACTACACATCTTGGTGACAATGGTAAGGCCATAGCTTGTTTGCGGGAAGACATTGAGAGCATGCCTGTAAGCCATAAGCTGAAAGCGCTGTTACACATTGCAACGCGTGTGCAACAAAGCGGTAGAAATGTTTCTCCGGATTTGATAGAAAATGCACGCAAAGCAGGAGCATCCGACGAATGTATTCATGATGCCGTACTGGTAGCTGCCGCATTTTGTATGTACAACCGTTATGTCGATGGAATGAACACGATGTTACCGGAAAGCAAAGACGAGTACATTGACATGGGTAAACGTATGAGTAAAGGTTATAAGTATCCTCCTGCAATTATTCGATGGTTCGTGAAGAATGTCATGCGCAAGAATCCGGTGAAGATAAAACCAAGAAACGAAAAGGCTTTCGCGGAATAAATCAGAAATTGTAACCGCCATTAACCATTACGGTGAGTTCTGAAGTAGCACGTGTAGTAACGGTAGCAGGTAGTCGATTAACATAATTCGCATTAATGCTGAATGAAGGTGTTCCATACTTTTTGTTTTTCAGTTTCGGATTTATGGCGCAGGTGAATCGATGATTCATCAAATGTGATTGTAGTTCATTCAATACGAGTGAACGATTGTACGTTGAACCTAGCGATATACGGGTAATTCCCAATGTTTTTTGAGCTTGCAAGCCCGGACCATGTTGCATTGTAGAAACGAGATTGTTTGCAGTTACCGCTGCATTACTCATCAAGCTAATGCTCCACTTTTTCGGTGCATGAGCAATAGTCCATGCAATATTCGCATTTGCCATATGCGTCCCGGGAAGTGCAACTCCGCTTTGCTGTTGTCCTGTTTGTTGATACATCAATGAACCGGAGATACTGTTTTTCCATGTTTTCTTTCCAAACGATTTGACTACCATCAACTGACCTTGTTGTGCAAGCTGATAAAAGTCGAGTGTATCTGCAGGTGTTGGCACCCAGAACGGATCCGTAATAGGACGACGATTGGTATATGCCGTGAAATTCGAATAGGAAGCAGTTGCAGAAAAACCTTTAGTTGTTTGAAATGCAGCATTCACCGATCCAACGCAACGAAACGATGTTGCTGCCTGCAAACCATCCAGATTATTGCGTTGTCTTCCGATGTTGGTTTGTAGGTTTAATTTTCCTTTGAATAAACGCACGGCCGGTTGAACCGTAATGTTTTGAAGGTCATTATTAAAGAAATAGGCACCCAACGATTGGTAGTTGGGATCAACGTGTTCGTACTGTAGTTTCACGGAAAATATCTTATCCGCATAACCGAATGCAAATTTTCGCGCTTGTCTAAATGTAGTGGTACTTCTGGTAGTCAACATCCATTTTTGCCAGCCGGTAAAGTCGGTAGTTTCTTCTTCCGAAAATATGTTTCGTGTTAATCCACTCATTGCAGCATCTACGTCCAATTGAAATTTCTTCATCAACTTAATATTCGACTGAATGGACACCGCCGTATTTTCCATAGGCGTTAAAAAGGAAGCAGCAGGGAAGATGAGGAGCGATGCAGCATCGTCGTAGGCATGAAAGTAAGTGGCAGATACACTGATCTTTTCGCTCCTGAATCCCATTTTCCCGGCTAATCCCATTCTTTGAAACGAAGCCGATTCGTTCGCAAGTGATGAAGAATCGAACGCTACAGCTTTCTTCAACCGTCCGTACATCGCAGAAAACTCCATGTTTTTCGGTGTCAGTTCAATCGCTCCTCCTGCAAACACATGGCCTGCTAACGTGAACGGAGAATAGTTAACCGAAGTAATTCCGAAATGCCCTTTGGCCCATTTGTAGGTGGGATGCACGCTTTGCATATTGAATGGCTGCGTGTAAGTAACTTGATTATTTGTGTAGGAAAATGTGAATGGTAAACTCACATCTAAAATATTCACGGCAACATTTCCATTAAAATACCATGCGAACGGATCTCTGCGCTGATCAAACCCTTGCGCATCGTAGAAGATGGAATTCAGCTGCAGTCCGCCCCCGATGCTTACCATATCCTTCTTTCCGATCTTCTCCAGATTTTGAGTAAAACCGTTTAACGCAAATAGTAACGCTATTAACGTTATACACCATCGGATTATCTGTAAACGAATGTTCATCATTGCGTGACAACAATAATGAGTTCTGCAGCATCAAATTCTGCAATTATGCGAACTACATAGGATCCGGGAATAGGATTTGGAATAGCTACCGGTCCTGTCCAACTATTAGTTTCCGATACAGGAATGCGAACGCGTTCATTTCCCGAAGCATCGTGTACGGTAATAACGAAATGTTGTTTGGCATGCAAAGAAACGCTCAGGTTAAATTGCCCGTTGTTCGGATTCGGATAAATGATCATCGTATCAATTCCAAGGTTGTTCCAATAGTCTGCATAAGTGGAGTCAATAACTCCAAAGCAAACGGATTTTGTTAATGTTAACTCGCAGGTGTTATACCAGATGTGCATGGTAGCGTTAAAACATCCGGTGTCTTGGGCAATTATGTAAGGTGAAGCCGACGTTCCCCCAACTATGGAAACGGTACTCGGGAAATCCCACGAAACGGAATCAGGACGGGGATTCGAGATGTCAACAAATACCAGCGTGTCGTTTAACTGTGCTCGTGTCGATACGATGAAGGTGGCCGCAGGAAGTAAACTGTTTGCATCAATGTCTGCTTGCAATGTGCGGGTACAGCCCAACGAGTCGCGTACAATAAACGAATACGAACCGAATGGTAATCCTGAAAATATACCGTTGTTCTGCCACGTCAATCCGTTATCAATAGATATTTCGTAGGGAGGAACACTTCCATAGGGATACACTTGTATCTCGCCACCCGCACTGTTCGGGTCACACGGTTGAAATGACAAGGTTGAATCATTTATTGGCGATGCAGGAGTAATCAAAATAGAATCTGTTCCTATACAACCTGCATTATCAGTAACAATAGTTGTAAAGTACAAGGTATCACTCGGATAAACGGTGACAGGACTGCCGGTGCCGGCATTATTGTTCCACGTAATTTGAAATGGCGGAGTTCCACCAATCGGCGCGGCTTGCAGCACTGCACCTGAAGCATGACATATAACTGTGTCGTTAGATGTTGTCAACAAAAGTTGAGGTAGATAACTGACTAAAACGGAATCTGTTCGTGAGCATCCGTTCAAAGTATCCGTTACAACAACATAATGCCATCCTGTATCTGCTGTGGTGATTTGAAAACCGGAATAATTCCCTGTAGGAGTTGTCCAATTGCAATTAGCAGATTGAGTTAGTGATGTACATAGAAGCGAAGCACTGTCGTTGCTGCATGTAATTGTCGGATTAGGTGTAATTAGATTAAGCTGCGGCGGTGTAAACCATGATTCAATTATCGAGAAGTTTGAATTATTGACACAACCGTTAATCATGTTCGTAACAGTGAGTTGGTAAGCGCCTGCCGTATTTACGTTAGCCGGATTTCCCAAATTGGTTTGCGCGGTATCTTGCCAGAATAGTGTCGTTCCTGTTGTTGCTGATGAACCGGTTAAAAGGGTAGAGGGCTGTGCACATGTGAGTGTGTCGTTGGTGACAGTAAATGTCGCACCGGGTAGTACGCGATTTTCATCCACGAACAGTGTATCAAATGAAGAACACTCGTTCCTGCGTGATGTTACTTGTAATAAGTAGTTATCGCTGATAACAGCATATGCCGGATTGGTGAATGAGGACAAGGAAGGACTCGTCCAGGTGATGGAGTCGTTCGGATAAAGTCCGGATGCATCTAATACAACTGTATCTACACTACAAGTTAAATCCGAAATTGAAGTCCAAGGTTGTATGACAGGTGGCAAAGTATCCGCAACAATTGCAGCACTGTCCGTATTCGTGCAACCGTTCGGTGCCGTAACCAAAAGTGTATACATCCCGGTTATTCCCGAACTAATAGTATCTGCGCCCGAACTTGCCGGTCCGGACCAACTGTACGTTACGCCGGGTGTTAAACTACTTCCTCGCAACGTTGCCACCGGTTGATTGCAAGTTGTTGAGTCTGATGCCCCCGCATCTACATCCGGTTTTGGCAGTACTGTAATGGTATAAGATCGTGCTGATAAAGACACGATGCCACATCCTGAAACTCCGCGTACCTGAACTGCAAATGTTCCCGTTGTGGTATTGGGAACAGCAATTTGAACAGAAGGTCCATTGGGAATTAATGTTGCGGAATTGCTCGGGATACAAATCCAGTTATAGGAATAGTACGAAGCAGATGGCGCAATTTGTAAGAATCCCGTATCACCTTGACAAATCGTATTGGTAGGAAAAATAAAATTATTGGGTTGTTGCTGAGGTCGCAGGCAATAACTGAACAAACGAACAGATGTACTTGATGTATTTATATTGCCGTGTTGTGTAAAACGTTCCGCTTCGAACAAATATCCGTTCATAACCATCAAACCATTGTTGATATAGGAATTCATCGCGGTTTGATTGCTGTTGTATTGTTTAATCGTTTGCAAAACAGCTCCACGATAAAAGCATTTATATAATCGGTGACCCGGATTCAATCTGGAGTTACCATCAAATGTGGCGAGAAATAGAGTGTCCTTATGCAATTCAATCTCCACACGAACGTTGGGTATTTCGAAAGGAACGTTCAGTGAAAATGCAACATGGCGTTTGTAATAATTGATCGTGTTTACAACAACAAAATTCTCCGCTGTTTGCTGATTGGTTGACATGTAAAAAGACCCGACTACATACGCAGTATCACCACGTACCACAAAGTCGGTGAAGTAATGATCGGTCAACGCGTCGGTTTGCAGTATGATTTGCGGACTCCCGGTTGTTGTGTTGATTTTGTAAATGCGCGATTGAGGCAGCGTGCTAGATGCAGTACGTGCAAAAATTTGATTCGTGCCCGGAAGTAATTGCCGCACAACTCCGGTAAGTGTAGACGTAAATGTGGTTACACTTCCGGTGAAAGTTAGTTGTGCAAAATTGGTGCGCGCGGTAGATTGAACAGTTGTAAATCTTCCTGCCACATACAAGAAGTTGTTGTGAATGAGCAGCGAGAATATGGTGTCGCTGGTTGAACCTGTTCCGGTTGTAAGTATGTTGATCAAGTTACCTGTAGATGCGCGTACTGCAGCGATGTTCCTTCTGTTTACTCCATTAATTTGATCAAAACGTCCTCCGATGTATACCGTGTCGCCGTATCTCGCTAGCGCATGCACTTCGCCGCCTGCATTTACCGTAACAGACCACGGTAATAACGCTCCCGTATAGGTTGTTATTGCTGCTAAGCCTTGGCGCGGTTGTGTTCCTGCTGTGCTGAATTTTCCTCCAACATAAATAGAGTTGTGTATCGAATCGCCATAAAGTGCACGCAGGTTGGTCGGATTTACATTTTGTCCGGGGCAAATTCCGCTGTTGCATTCCAGTAATGGGAATACCGTTCCGGACGGAGTTTGTCCGAAGCTAACAGCGCTGAACGCCAACAACAGTGCAAGAATGAATGTCCGCATAAAAGGATGCGGAAGATAGAAAAACCGTGTCGAAGGATTCGGTAACAAACGGTTAATTTCGGTTTATGCGAATTATTCCATGAAGCCTTTTCCCAAAAGGATTTTCTGGATGCATTTTTCAATGCGTGCTTCCCGTGTGGTACTTTGTTTCGCCTGACCAATGTGTAGATAGTATCCGCGTTTTCTGCCCGGAGTTAAAGCTTCAAATGCAGCTTTTAATGTCGGGTCACTGTTTAATTTGCGCTGCAATTCTTCAGGTACTTCGTATTCTTCAATAGGTTTGAATTTCACCTTAGCGCCTGAATTCTCTAATTCTATTGCTTCAAAAAGATAAGCGCGGATATCATCTTCCAATCTGATGATCTCGTTGATGTCTGTAAACTTAAACTGCCGCGTAGCTTGCGAATCAGCACCCGGCTGTATCAGCAATTTCTTTTCATCGCGAAGTAATGCGCCTTTAAAAAAACTCAGTGAACAGAATTCTTTGAACGCACCAATAATTACTACATTTTTCTTGCTGTGCGTGTAGCAAGCAACGCCCCATTTTAATTCTTCATTAAGGTCACACGAGTTAACGATATCTCGCAGCAACGCCATTTCCGGACGCCACCGATTCACCTTACATTGCGGTGTTGCCATCAGTTCACATCGACCACAACCTTGGTTAAAATAAATGTCAACTTTCGGATTCATAGTTGTTGCAAAGTTATTTTCTGTTTACTCTCCAATCTTTACTAAAGGTACATACGAAACTTAAGCTACGAACTTTACGCGTTATGATCAGGAGCGCATCTGTTTAGCTTCAAAATACCGGATCTCCCGCTTTCGTGCATTCACTTGCGTTTCTTACTCAATCGGGGCTAGTAAATTCCGGCAGTGCTTTACATCAACAAGCAGGCGTCGGAGCTTCGCGAAGAACATCTCCGGTAGTATCAATAAAAAATCCCGATGTGATTCGGGATTATTTATTGATATGTCAATGATCTATTATACAGTCATGATTTCTTTTTCTTTCGCTTCCAGATGCTTATCCACTTTAGCACTGTACGTGTCGGTCAGCGTTTGAACTTTCGCCTCAGCTTCTTTCCCTTCATCCTCCGGCAGTCCTGCCTTAATCAACTTTTTAATTTCTTCATTTGCATCACGACGCGCATTACGCACACTTACTTTGGCGTGTTCACCTTCTTCTTTAGATTTTTTTACCAATTGTTTACGACGCTCTTCGGTCATCGGAGGAATAGAACAAATGATAACAGTTCCGTTATTGCTGGGAGTAAAACCCAGGTTAGCGGCAAGAATTGCACGCATCAGCGGATCCAACATTGATTTTTCCCACGGTTGAATGGAAATTGTTCGAGCGTCGGGAGTATTTACATTGGCAACCTGACTGAGTGGAGTCATCGAGCCGTAATAATCAACAAGAACACCTTCAACCATAGAAGCACTGGCGCGACCGCCACGAATTTTGGTCAGTTCCACTTCCAGGTGATTTACGGCATCGGACATGGACTCTTCCGTAGTATCTAAAATCAATTGAACTTCTTCATTCATAATTAAAACGTTTTACGGTTCTAAAGTTAGCAAATAGCTGTAGCTTATTTCAATTCCACGATAGTTCCAACAGACTCTCCATTTATAACACGCAACAAATTGCCCTTGGTATTCATGTCGAATACGATGATCGGTAAGTTGTTTTCTTTGCACAGTGTAAAAGCCGTTAAATCCATCACGTTCAGATTTTTCTCATAAGCCTCATCGAATGTGATACGCTCGTACTTCGTTGCTGTTTTATCTTTCTCCGGATCGGCAGTGTAGATACCATCTACACGAGTTCCTTTCAGTACGACATTGGCTTCAATTTCAACAGCGCGTAAAGTTGCAGCAGTATCTGTGGTGAAATACGGATTACCTGTACCGGCTCCAAATATGACTACACGATTTTTCTCGAGGTGGCGTACGGCGCGTCTGCGAATAAATGGTTCGCTGATTTGACGCATTTCAATTGCAGATTGCAATCGTGTTGGAACACCCGCTTTCTCTAGTGCCGATTGCAATGCCAGGCTGTTAATCATTGTAGCCAGCATGCCCATGTAATCGCCTTGAACGCGATCAATACCGCCTTTTTCGGCTTGTATTCCACGAAAAATATTTCCACCACCAATAACAATGGCCACTTGTGCACCGGCATCGACGATTGTTTTTATTTCTGCTGCGTATTGCGTTAGCAGATCGTTGTCAATGCCATACTGCTTCGATCCCATAAGCGCTTCACCGCTTAACTTCAATAAAACTCTATTGTATTTCATGCCATTGGTATTTGGTCAAAAAAAATCCCTCCGAATGGGAGGGATAAATTATGCAAAAATTAATTATCCGAGAGCGATACGCTTGAAGCCGGTAATTTTAGCTTCTTTGTCTGCATCAGCAAGATATTGTGCTACTGTTTTCTTTCCGTCTTTAATGAACTCCTGGTTAACCAAAGTTGATTCTTTATAGAATTTATTGATTTTACCTTGAGCGATTTTCTCTACCATGTCTTCCGGCTTCCCTTCAGCACGAATTAATTCGCGGGCAATTTCCAATTCACGATTTAACATTTCCTGATCCACATCCTCCTTGTCCAAAGCAACGGGAGCCATAGCTGCAACCTGCATCGCGATATCTTTCGCAACGTTTTCAGGAACTACTTTTGAGAAGCCGACAATACATGCCAATTTGTTACCCGGGTGGTTATAAGCGATAACCATTCCTGCTTCATGTTGCTCGTAACCTGACAATTCAATCTTCTCTCCAATCTTGCCCACCATTTCGATTACCTTCTCGCCTATAGAAACACCCTCATAAGGCAGTGCTACCAAGGCAGATAAATCGGCAGGTTTGCTGTTCAACGCAATTTCAGCGAAAGCGTTAGCAGTCCTATCGAAATCTTCGTTTTTAGCAACGAAGTCAGTTTCGCAGTTCAAAACAGTAACAATTCCACGGGTTCCGTTGGATTTAGCAACAACTAAACCTTCTTTAGCATCACGTTCGCTACGGTTAGCAGCAACTTTTTGACCTTTCTTACGAAGAATGTCAACCGCTGCTTCGAAATCACCATTAGCTTCGGTCAACGCTTTTTTGCAATCCATCATACCGGCACCTGTCATGGTGCGCAGTTTATTTACATCTGAAGCAGTAATAGTAACTGACATGGTAATATTGTATTCGAATTAGTAGTAAATCTATTAAGCGCGGCTTGGTCTACGAGCTCCGCCTTTAGAAGCAGGACCTTTAGAAGCAGGACCTTTGGAAGCAGGACCTTTGGAAGCAGGACGCTTTTTGCGTTCGCCACCATCTTCGGCATCACCATCAA
>JAJTEY010000029.1 GCA_021299855.1 Bacteroidota bacterium
TATTCACATTAAAGTTACAAGTGGTCTGATTGTTATTAAAATTAGTATTCACCTGAACATAATTCCACCAATTCCAACTTAATGGAGCAGGTGTTCCGTTGGCAGACCATGATCCGGGGTTAAATTGAATATCACCTACACAGAAAAATGCAGAACCGTTTGTTGTTGGTCCGCACACAGCTGGACTGATCGGCATATTGTAATTAGCAACACCTCCATTGATGACAATAGCGCCATCAGCAATAACGATACGACCTTGCCATGTTTGAGAAGGCACGCTATAAATTACTAGCAAAGTAGCACCATCCATATCATTCCCGGCTATGGGAGGATTGGTTAAAATACCGCTGATGTTGTAAACGCCATTTCCATTAACGGCCGTAGTTACGTCGGCACGATAGGTATATGAACCTGAATATCCCCAGCATTTATCGGGACCTTGGCCGACAATTGCCATAGGGAAACTAAATGTGCCGGCAGGTCCGTTAATAGTTGCAGTTTGTGCTGCACCGTTGCCTGATCCTTCTGCCCATAAATAGGCACGTTCGATAACTGCACATGTAGGAATACCGGAGATTGCAAAAGGCGCAGGTTGTAGTACACCATTTAAAGACCCACGACGTCCTAAACGCTGCGAAGCTGAAGCGTAGTTTAATCCGCAACGCATTTGATCGTAAATCACCCCTAATGTACCGTTACCGTTTTGTGGTGACTGGTTGCCGGGTCCAATTGCCTGAGTTGAGACAACAGGATATCCGCAAGCGCCAGGAACTCCGGGACAAGCCGTGTCTCCGGGAAGTGCAGCAACTTGTGCATATGCCAATGTACTCCAAAGGAATACGAACAGCAACGTGAATGCGCGTAAACGTGGTGCCATGAAAACGAGATTAAAGTGGTATTCCGTATTTTCCTTCATCTAAGATAAAACAATTTACCGGAAATAAAAATCCCCACCGAAGTGGGGATTTTGTTAGCGAATCAAGTTGACGTGACCAATAAGTTTGTGTCTTCGTCCGGTGTAAGTTTCCTTATAAGTAATTACATAAACGTACGTATCAATTTGTGCGATGTCTTTGCCCCCGTTAGCGCGTCCGTCCCATCCTTTGTTGATGTCGTTGGATTCAAAAATTTTGTTTCCCCAACGATCAAAAATCAACATCTGGAATTCAGAAACAAACTCTCCATATGCATAGAAGATTTCATTATTCCCATTGCCATTCGGTGTAAATGTATTAGGTACATACAGTGTTGTATTTGGACTAATGATCACATCGTACTGAATAGTATCAACGCACCCGTTCGCAGAAATAACAACTTGGGTTACGGTGTAAGTTCCTGTTTCATCATATGGATGAGTTACATCACCGCATCCGGGCACAGTTACAATATTTCCGTCGCCGAAATCCCAAACGCACGTTGCTCCCCCCTGACTCAAATCATCGAAAGCAATATTCGATTCAATTAGCGTCGCGGGTTGAGGGGAGATGATCGCAAAGTTCGCAACAGGATCCGGGAATACCGTGATGTAGTTCGATACAGACAAGGTGTTCGTACAACCGTTGATATCAGTTACCGTTAATGCTACATCGTAAGGGCCTGCCAATTCGTAACAATTACTCGGATTCTGCACGTTGGAGGTAGTATTATCTCCAAGATTCCAACTGTAAGTAACACCCTGAGGAATTGAAGATCCGCTGAAATTCGGACAAACCGGGGAACATCCTTCAAGAACATCAGCACTAAATGAAACTACCGGAAGTTGATTAACAGTCACAGTAACAGTTGCTGTATCTGCAGGTGTTCCGCACGCGTCGGTAATGACGCAAGAATACGTCGTTGTTGTGGTTGGTGTTACGGAAATAGTTGTTGTATTTCCGAGATTCGGTAACCAATTCAACGTATACGGTGGTGCTCCCCCCGAAGCTCCGGCCTCAATAACCGGTCACCGATACCAACCGCAACGATTGGAACCAAAGCAGGTTCAGTAATGGTAAACGTAAATGTATTCTGACAACCAAAATTGTCCGATACATCAACCACATATTGACCTGCAGCTAAATTAGCTGCGGTATTGCCTGTACTGACGTTAGGATTCCAGGTGTAGGTGTAAGGACTAGTTCCTCCGGTAACGGTGAGTGTTGCACTTCCGGTAGATTGACCATTACACAATACATCCGTTTGTGCTCCTGTTAATGTTAACTGACCTTGTCCCTGAACTAGGATGGTATCAATAGTTTGACATCCTAAGGAATCCGTAACGGTGACGATGTATTGTCCAGGCGACAAGTTAGTTGCGGTCTGCGCACCTTGAGAAGGATTCGTGTTCCAAGTGTAGGAGAATGGTCCGGTGCCTCCGATTGGCGTTGCAGTTGCAGTTCCATTATTCGAAGAACATTGACTCGGTGTTTGCGTCATGTTAAGTGTAAACGGCGCTACACAGCATGTTTGGCAGTTCGATTGAAAATAAACGCCCATCATTAGGAAATTGTAACAATCACCTCCCGACTGAATATTAAATGGTGATGAATTTTGCGATGGTGTTATCGTCGATGCGACATCCACATAATTCCACCAGTCTTCTACAATTGGAATACCAGGCGCGCCGTTTAAAGAAAGTGTCGCCCCAAGTCCTTGCAAATCCGCAATACATAAGAAGGCACGTGCATTGGAAACAGTTCCACTGCATGCCGTATAATTATTGATTGTTTGTGTAGTTGTGCCTCCATTGATTACAACGCAACCATCCCAAATAACAATATCACCTTGCCAATTTTGAGTAGGATCATCCCAAATTACCATCATTGTAGCTCCGTCTGTGTCTTGTCCTGAAGTTGGAGGATTAGTTGGAAAGCCTGAAATAGTATAGTTTCCATTACCTGAAATCATTGCAGTAACATCTGCGCGATAACTGTGCGTTCCACCATACCCCCAACATTTATCCTGATCACTTCCAATTATCGTCATGGGTACATTTGCATTTTGAGCTAGGGGGTTGGTTACGCTTAAAGTCACCGGAACACCTGTACCCGACATATCACTCCAGATATATGCACGCTGAATAACTGCTGTTGCCGGAATCCCTGTAATGGCAAATGTTGCAGGTTGAGGAACACCGGCCGGTGAAAATCGCTGTCCTAATTTTTGAGATGCTGTGGTATAATTCAACCCACAGGAGCTCAATTGAAATGTAGGCCCTAATACGGTACTACCGTCGAGCGGTGTAACCGGATCAGCAATTCGCTGGGCGCTTTGATACGGATTTTGACCGCTAACCGGCGTTGCTCCTTGTTGCGCATCAGCCACGCCGTAAAACAATACGGTTAGTACTACTGCAATAATGTTGAATGTTCTCATGTACATTGATTTGCCTTGGCAAAGGTATAAAAATCAGCTGGTTATCGACGAGTAAGATGTTATTAACCACCAATTAATATTTCCTTGCCGGGTTTAAAACGAATTACAGCGTAAAAAGTTACTGCAAACAGTCACTAAATCATAGGCGTTCAATGACACCAAGTATGTTTTTAACCTGTTGCTGATCAGGATATAAGCCCGTGAAGCGCATCTGTCCGATGGCGTTCTGTAATTCAATTAATGCAGTTGCCTCGGCCTCATTCAGCCCGTTAGCATTCATTTTATTCAGCATTACCAAACGCGAGTTTTCGTTGCGGTCAATTTGGAAGCGAGCCAGTAATTTTTCGCGCAATGATTCCTGAGCAAAGCGCAAAGTTTCGGACATGTTACCGGTTTGAAAATGTTGGTAGGCTTCTGTTAACGGATCGATTTTCACCGCTGTCTTTACCTCGGGTGTCGCATCGAGAATTATAGGAGTTTCTCTTTCATTCTTATTTGCATTGAGCTTATTTTTTTGATAATAAACGAATCCTGTAATGATCAATCCAAGCAGTGTGATGCCGAATAGCTTTCCTCGATTTGGGCTTCTACCTTTCCCGGCTTTACCAGTAACGGAATTGAAGGCGTTGATAATGTAATGTATTTGGATTGCTGAACATCGTAGTAACTAAATAGAACTGAAGGGATAGAATCTTGTCCCACTTTACGAGGTGTGATGATGTATTTGAACTCCTTCATTCCCGAAATCTTCCCAAAGTGATTGTCTGTGCTGTCGATTCCCGAAATGACCTGAACATCCATGTGTGAAGGAACATTCATTTTTGGAGCCTGCATAAATTTAATATTGCCGGATCCCATAATTTTTACGGTTAACGTCATCGATTCATTCGCACGAATGGAAGCAGAGTCGACAGTTGCAGACAACGTAAATTTTCCGACATCACCCAAAAAAGAAGTAGGCTTGTTGTTTTGAGGTAAAGCCACAACTTCAATGGGAACAGGATCCGAATACAGCTGCACTGGCATGTCTATCGCCATCATTTCATCGATAAACGGATCGCCGGTAGGATGCGGATTGTGCTTAATATAGCACATGTATTCATACGACGGAATTACCAGTTTTCCCGTCGAGTTTGGAAATACGTATTCTTTGTAAATCGTTTCTCCAACGTATTTCAAGCCTTTAACAGTGATTACCGTATCTCCATACGTTTCATCAAGTGGTCCAGGTTGATACCAGAATCCGTTAAATGTTCGTGCGAATGGTCGATCACTTCCCAAGCGTATGTCAATACGATGATAAATTCGAATGGCCAGTTCAATTTGTTGTCCTACAAATGCTTTTTTGTAATTGGGTTCACAACGCATAAACACAGTTCCCTGTGATGCATCTTTATTCGGATTAACAACAACACTTGCCTTATTGGAGAAAACTCTTTTGTTGCCGGACATGACCCATGCCGGACCAACACTATATTTCCCGGGCTTAATAGGTTGCAGCGTGAAGGATTGGCGTAAAACAACTTTACCTGTTGCCTGATTGTAATTATAGTCGTTGGTAGTTTCAGTTACTACCAAACCGTCAATATCGGGCAGCGTTGCAAAATTATTGATGTCTTTTAATTCCCCGTTAAGCGTGACACGTATCGTTTCGTTGAAATTAATTGTATCACTGCTTAGTGTTAACACCAACTGCTGCGCTCCGGAGGTGGTCCGAATTAGCAGAAAGAGTATGGCTATATACCGCAACACGCTTACCAATCTTTGTCTTTACCTTTCTTTTGTTGCTTGCCTTGTCGGTCATTCATGCGCTGACGCGTTTTCTTTTCTTCATTTTTCAACGCGTCCAGCATGCGATCTACTTCTTCCTTACTCATGCCGTCTTTCTGCTGCTGCTGTTGTTGTTGCTGCTGTTGTTGTTGTTGCTGTTTTTGATCCTGCTGTTGTTGCTGCTGCTGTTGTTGCTGCTGCTGCTGTTGCTGTTGATTTTGCGGATTGTCTTTTTTTAATTTGGACTGCGCATAAGCAAGATTGTATCGCGCATCCTCATCATTAGGATTTCGTTTAAGGGCTTGTTTGTATGCTTCGATACTCTCTTCATATTTCTTTTGCTCCAGCAAACTGTTGCCCTGATTGTACCATGATTTTTCCAGCGAGTCTTTATCGCTTCCTACCGTTGTTTGTTGGTATGCTTTTGAAGCTTCTTCGAACTTACCTTGTTTATACAATGCATTACCTAAATTATGTGCAGCAACACGTTTGTTGGAATCCGTTGAGGTTGCTTTACGATAATGCTGTTCCGCACCGGCGTAATCGTTGCTTTTATATTTCGCATTACCGTCACGCGTTTCTTTCCATACATCGCGCTGTGGGGCATTTTGAGCGCCGGCAGCCCAACCCAGTAACAGCACTAACAGCATTACAATTGTTCTCATGTTATGATGTTCTTTTTTTAGCACCGACAGGAATCAACCAGTCTGCAATTAACAACAAAAATGCAACTCCTAAAAACCAAACGGCAAGTGGAGTCAATTTGGTATAACGAACGATTTCTTTAGTGGATTTTCCAATGGATTGCAACGCACTGAATATTTTACCGACACCAACATCGCCCGAGGTAGCGCGCACGTACATACCTTTTCCATCCGCAGCAATTTTTTGCAATTCACTTTCATTCAGTCGTGTGGTAACCACGCTTCCTGCTGCATCACGCTTAAATCCTTTTTTATTGCCGTTTTCATCGAACTCGGGTATAGATGCTCCTCCTGATGAACCAATTCCAATCGTATTCACTACAATTCCTTTCTCAACAGCACGAGCAGCTGCTTCGGCTCCATTGTCTTCATGATTTTCACCATCTGAAATTACAATGATCGCTTTCCCGCGTCCATCCTGATTATCATAGAACAATTGTGCCGCCTGATCAATAGCAGCTCCTACAGCAGTTCCCTGATATTCGACAGTTCCTGCGGAAACCGATTCGATGACCATTTGCGCTGCCGATTTATCGTCGGTTAATGGAAGACCGGTGTATGCTTTACCGGCAAACAGAACGATGCCCAAGCGATCACCTTCCAATTGAAGCAATAAATTATTTAACGCCAATTTCGCTCGTTCGAGACGTGAAGGTGAAATGTCTTCTGCTAACATGCTGTTGGAAACATCCAGCGCAACAACAACATCAATCCCGGTGACTTTGATTTTTTCTTCTCCGCCGGGTAACATCGGTCCGGACGCGGCTAAACAACCCAGAAGAAATGCGATCATCAGGAATACAAATTGCAGTCGACGACGACCGGTTCCTGTGGCTTGTATCACGGTGTTTTGCAAGGACGTATCAGCTAACAGTGCTAATCGTTTTTTGTTTCTGTTTTCTGCACGAATAAACAGCCATACTGCCGGTAGTGCCAGCAAGCATCCTAATAAAAATATAGGCTGTTCCAGAATCATGTCAGTGTGTTGAATAAGGTTTTACGTAACACCAGTTCAATTGCCATACACAATGCCGCGATGATGGAAAAAACTAAATATTCTTCTTTGCGCTGTTCCGTTTCGTTTCTATCGAAAGCAGTTTTTTCCAAACGATTAATTTCAGAGTAGATCTGTTCCAGTTTATTGGCATCTGCTGCTCTGAAGTATAATCCTCCTGTGCCTTGTGCAATGTTTTGTAAGGACTCTTCGTCGATATCCGGTTGCTGATACTGCTGCACGTAACTGCCATCAGGATTTACCTGCGTAGGCACTAACGTTTTCTTTCGACCGCTCATGCCGATTGCGTAAACACGAATATCCAAAGCTTGCGCTAGTCGTCCGGCATCTTCGGGAGCAATAACACCCTGGTTATTTTCTCCATCGGTTAGCAGAATTACAACTTTACTTTTTGCTTTGCTAGTTTTTAATCGTTCACATGCTTTGGCAAGTCCCATACCAATAGCAGTGCCCATTTCAAGCGAACCCAGATTGATTCCCTGAATCATGTTCACCAAAGCATCGTGATCTGTTGTTAACGGACAAACTGTAAATGCTTCACCGCTGAATACAACAATTCCAATACGGTCATTGTACCGTTGTTTCACAAATTTGATCGCTTCTTGTTTCGCAGCCTCTAAGCGATTCGGAGGAAAATCCACCGCCTGCATAGAAGGCGAAACGTCGATAGACAACATGATATCAATACCTTCTCCTTTGATTTTTTTCCACCCTGATTTTGCCTGGGGACGAGCAGCAACTATAATGATCATTAGAATAGTTACAGCGCGCAACACGTGTAAAACAGGTCGCCAACGCACTAGTGCAGGAGTACCCGTTTTATTGAGGAAAGGAAGGGTAGGTAAAGTCAGTACACTTTTTTTGCCGGCATTGATCCATCGTTGAACAGCGTATAGCACAGGGATGATCAAAGCAAACCACAGCACCAATGGATAAGCAAAAACAATATTATTCCACCATTCGATCATAACTGCCCTCCTTTTCGTTCTTGCTCCACAGTTAATCGAATAATTTCAATCGCGTAATTCAGACAACGTTCGTTTTCTTCAGCATCGGGTTCTCCTTTCGCAAATTTTACGAGATCGGCAGTTCGTAAAACGCGTTCGCAATAAATTACTGCACTGTCGTTCGCATAAATGGAACGCAGCTTCGCGATGATTTCAGGAGTGGTCATTTCACGCGCGGCAATACGATAGCGTTCTGCAATCCATCCGCGAATGATATCTGTAAGAGCCGTGTGATAAGGTTTTAGTTCACCGCGCAACCACGGTTTATCTAAGCCAAGTGCAGTTAATCGTTCCAGATATTTATCCTGAGGTAATTCAAGGACAGGAACAACTTTCGGAATGACTTTCGCATTTTTATTGAACACCTTCCATAATACGATGAATACAACGATGATGAGTAATGCAAGAAAAATCCAGTACACATAATCGTTGCTTGGTTCGTTGGATGTCGGAGGAGGAGGAACATCAATAATACCTTTGAGATCTTTGATTGGCTTTGTGGTGTCAACGGCGACAGTGGTGACAAATAGTTTAACCGGTTCTGTTTGATATTCTTTGCCATCAACATTGATGATAAAGGACGGAATAACATACGTGCCCGAATCCCAAGCGGTAATCACCACGTTTTGACTTTGTTCGTACAAGACAGACGCTTTATCCACCAGCTCTGTTCGTAGTGAATCTGTCCGAAGAATGTCGATACCTGCAGTGAGTGTGTCTTTATACGTCGGCCATTTCACCACGCTTTTATTCATTCCTTCGCGGTAACGAACAAAGAAGGTTACATCTACTTGTTCACCAATGCGAAACTGGCGCGCGGAAACCAATACTTCCGTCTCCACCTTTTGCGCAAAAAGCGAAGCAGAACTAATCAGAATGAACAGATACAGAATAGCACGATGCATCATCTTTTCTCCCTTCTTCTGAATAAACCCGAAAGTGTTTTAATGTACGCATCTCCGGTTCCGATGTGCGCCAGATCAACACCACATTTCTTCATCATGTCTTCTACCCACAAACGGTGCATCGTAGATTGCTTACGATATTCTTCACGTACTTTAGCACTCGAAGTATCCACCCACCGTTCTTGTCCGGTTTCGGGATCGTGCATTAAAACAACACCAATGTCCGGTAGTTCCTGTTCTCTTCTGTCTTGCACATGAAGCGCAACCACATCATGCTTACGATTGGCAACACGTAAGTGACTTTCAAATTCTCCGGATAGGAAATCTGAAATCACAAAAACAATACAACGGTTACGCACTACATTGTTGAGGTATTCCAATGCTTTGCCGATATCTGTTTTTTTACCGGCAGGTTGAATCTCCAAACTATCTCGAATGATTCGTACAATTTGCGATTTGCCTTTTTGTGGTGGTACATATTTTTCAACGCGATCACTGAAAAACAAGATGCCGGCTTTGTCATTATTTTGAATGGCAGAAAATGCAAGTACTGCAGCCAGTTCACTTTGCAAATCACGCTTCGATTGTACGCGTGTTCCAAAATTTCCGGATGCACTCACATCAACCAAAATCATGACGGTGAGTTCACGTTCTTCCTGAAACACTTTAATAAAGGGATGATTCAGTCGGGCTGTAACGTTCCAGTCAATGTTTCTAACATCATCACCCGGTTGGTATTCGCGCACTTCCGAAAAAGTCATACCTCTTCCTTTAAACGCGCTATGATAATCTCCTGCGAATACCTGATCGCTAAGACTGCGCGTTTTCAGTTCGATGCGACGAACTTTTTTTAAGAGGTCTGCTGTACGCATTTATTTATGATCAGGGAACCTGAACAACATTCAATACTTCATTAATTATCATGGACGAAGTAATGTTTTCTGCTTCCGCTTCGTACGTTAATCCTACGCGATGACGCAATACATCATGCGCAACAGCGCGCACATCTTCGGGAATTACAAATCCCCGGTGTTGTAAAAATGCATATGATTTAGCCGCTTGTGCTAAACTGATGGACGCACGCGGAGAACCTCCGAATGATATCATCGACTGGAATTGACTCAGTTTATAATCTTGCGGGAAGCGCGTAGCGAACACGAGATCGACAATGTATTTTTCAATTTTTTCGTCGAGGTAAACCTGATGCACCACGTTACGCGCCTTGATTATCTGATCGGGATGAACGATTGGGCTGATATTTTTCTTGGCAGGATTTAACTGCTGACGAATGATCTGTTGCTCCTCTTCTTTGTTCGGATAGGTAATTACCACTTTCAACATGAAACGATCCACTTGTGCTTCAGGCAAGTGATAGGTTCCTTCCTGTTCGATAGGATTCATGGTGGCTAAACCAGAAAAGGTTCAGGAAGATTAAACGTATTGTCACCAATTGTTACCTGGCGTTCCTGCATCGCTTCGAGCAAAGCACTTTGCACCTTTGCGGGGGCGCGGTTAATTTCATCGGCCAGAACGAAGTTGGCGAAAATGGGCCCTTTACGTACCGAAAATTGTTCCTGCTTCTGATTGTAAATCATGGTACCAACCACATCGGCCGGTAACAAGTCGGGGGTAAACTGAATGCGACTAAAATCCGCGTGAATAGTTGAAGCCAGAGATTTTACAGCGAGTGTTTTCGCTAATCCCGGAACACCTTCCAGCAAAATATGTCCATTGGAAAGTAAAGCAATGAGCAATCGTTCCACCATATGGCGTTGTCCCACAATAACGTGATCCAACTCGCGCATGATGGAGTCGGTGAATGCACTTTCTTCCCGAATAATTTCGTTCAGTTTTTGAATGTCTTGATTCATAGCATGATGTTAACCGGGCAAAGGTAACCCGTAGTGCTACATTTAACGGGATCAGGCCGTAAAAAAATGTTAAGCCTTATCAGGTGCGATTTGTTGATAAATCCGTAAGCGAACGATCGTGAAACCGCGAGCAATCCACTGTTATATGTTGCTACAAGTATCGTGCGAATGAGTACCTTTGTAAACGTGAATCGGTATTTTATTCGTTTGGCATACAAAGGCACTGCTTATCAGGGATGGCAAGCGCAGCCGCATACGACGATGACGATTCAACAACAGTTGAATGAAAAGCTGAGCATGTTGCTGCGTGAGGATGTGGATTGTGTAGGTTGCGGACGTACGGATACCGGTGTACATGCACGAGATTATTTCGCGCATTTTGATGCCGCAAGGCCAGTTTCTGCAGGCGATGCAGACTTTGTTTATCATTTAAATTGTGTGCTTCCGCCGGATATTGCAGTAAAAAAGATTTATTCTGTTCCGGAAAATGCACATGCTCGTTTCGATGCCGAGTTGAGAACCTATGAATATCATCTGTTGGTTGGCAAAGACGCGTTTAATGCTCATCAGGCATGGGAAATTCGGAACATGCCCGATTTGCAGGCCATGAATACAGCTGCTGGAATTCTTCAGGAATATGAGGATTTTGCGGCGTTTTGTAAAGCCGGTGGAAACGAGAAGACAACTTTATGTACCATCGAACAGGCGTATTGGATGCAACATGGCCCTTACGCGGTCTTCACGATTTCTGCCAATAGATTTCTTAGAAATATGGTGCGGGCAATAGTTGGAACGATGATGGATATCGGGCGCGGAAAATTACAACCGGATGACATGCACAGAATTATTCGTTCAGGCAACAGAAGCGAAGCAGGTGCATCAGTTCCTGCTCACGGACTTTACCTTACAGAAATTTTATATCCTGAAGCATTGAAAGTGAATAGCGATGAGTGAGAAAAAAGGAAATGCGTTTGATTGGTCGTTGTTGAAACGTGTGTTGGGGTATACAACGCCTTATCGTGGCTTGTTTTCGCTGGCGATTGTGATGACGGTGACACTGTCGTTTCTTTCGGTGGTTCGTCCCATGTTGATTCGCCATACGGTAAATAGTTTTATCGTCACACCCGCAGATGCAAGTCATGAAGTGGTTTTGCGAAACGAGTTACTCGTATTCACCATTATCCTTATCGGACTACTGCTGGTGGAATCGATTTTGCAATTTACCAACGGATACACCACTTCATTGTTAGGTCAACGAATTGTACGTGACTTACGCGCGCAGATGCATCGGAAAGTACTCGGATTTAAAGCAAAATATTTTGATCGTACACCAGTAGGAACTGCAGTTACCCGTGTAGTTTCTGATATAGAAGCGATCAATGATGTCTTCAGCCAAGGATTTATTGTCATAGCGGGCGATCTGCTCACGATCATCGTGTATATGGTGTTTATGTTGATGGTGGATTGGAGAATCACATTGGTGGTATTGACAACAATTCCGCTCATGTTTTTATCAACCTGGATATTTAAAAATGCGGTTAAAAAATCGTTCACCGATGTGCGCAATCAGGTGTCGCGTTTAAATGCGTTTGTGCAAGAACATTTAACAGGAATGCGCATTGTTCAAGTGTTTAATCGTGAGAAGGTGGAGATGGATAGGTTTAAGGAAATTAATAAAAAGCATAGGGATGCTAATGTGCGTTCGGTATGGTACTATTCCGTGTTTTTTCCGGTGGTTGAAATTTTGGTTTCTGTTTCGCTTGGGCTTTTGGTATGGTATGCGGGAATGCGTATTTATGGTCGATTTGCAGATCCGGGAGATGTAACGTTTTTCGTGTTGTTGATCAACCAGTTTTTTCGACCCATCCGAATGTTGGCTGATCGTGTGAATACATTGCAAATGGGAATGGTGGCATCGGAGCGAGTATTTAAAGTATTGGATACAGATGATGCCATCAGTAACGACGGAACAACTGTTGCGCAACATTTAACCGGTAAGGTGAAATTTGATCAGGTGTGGTTTGCGTATAACGATGAAGATTGGGTGTTGCGTGGTGTTTCGCTGGAAACCAAACCCGGTGAAATGTTGGCTATTGTAGGCTCTACAGGTTCCGGAAAAACCTCGATCATCAACTTGTTGAATCGTTCCTACGAATACAATGAGGGGATTATTTCAATTGATGATATTAATATCCGCGATTTCGAATTGTCCTCGTTAAGAAGTCAAATTGGTGTGGTTTTGCAGGATGTGTTTTTGTTCTCGGACAGCATTCATAACAACATCACGCTCAATAACGATTCAATTTCGAGAGAAGAAGTTGTGAGTGCCGCAAAAATGGTTGGAGCACACGAATTTATTATGCGATTGCCCGGCGGATACGATTTTGACGTGAAAGAACGCGGCGGAATGTTATCGGTTGGGCAACGACAGTTGATCGCGTTTATACGTGCTTACGTTTACAATCCGTCCATATTGATTTTGGATGAAGCTACTTCAAGCATTGATACCGAATCGGAACAGTTGATTCAGTTTGCAACAAAGCAGTTAACGCAAGGAAGAACATCAATTGTAATTGCGCATCGTTTAGCGACCATTCAAGAAGCAGATAGGATAATCGTTTTGGACAAAGGAACCATCTTGGAAGTAGGTTCGCATGAGGAATTGATCAAGAAAAACGGGCAGTATAAAAAGTTGTTCGATTTGCAGTTTAGTGCTGAACTTGTTCAGTAGTAACAAGTGATTTTTTCATCACCGCGTATTCCCTGATTTTTTGACCGCGATACACGGGTTGTTGCAAGCCGTGTATTAATTCCTGAATCGTAACGCACGCATCAAAACCATTGATGAGTGCCGCACGTATTCCCGCATTTTCAATGACGGCTTTCATACCTTCCGTTTCATCAAACAGGGAAGTATGAATTATGAAGCGGCGTTCTGCTCTGCTGAATTGATCTGCAAAACCAATCATTAAGCCACATGCGATATCGTCTTTACTGATCAGTAACCCTATCGCACCCGAGAACAGTTTCTCCTGCAACGTCATGTATTCATAAAACACTTTTTCGCTATCTGCAATGTCAACACGATTGGAACGTTGTTGCAGCAATGAATACCATTGTCTGGTGTATGATAAACACGCGATACCGGACATTTCCTGAAACACATATCCTTCCGCTTTAAAACGGTTTTCAATTGCCATGACATCGGGCATGTCGCAGCGCATGTAACGATCAATAGTTGCAAAACGTTTCCATACGGGAGTGAATCCGCATTGTTCAAATTGAACGCTGTAATACGATTGGTGTAATGGTTCTGCGGTGAAAAAATCGTTCATTGAGCCTAAGCGCAAACCAAATGTTGATCCTGAAATAGGATGAACCGGGCCAATCAATTCGTTGCAGCCGTTTTGTTTGGCTAACTCCTGTGCTTTATGCAACAAGGAAGCAGCAATGCGATATTCAGAATGTGCTTCATAGTTGCCGATATACATAGTTCCGGGAGTGGTGGAATTATACACCACAACACGTCCGAACATCTTGTCGTTATTACAAACAGCAATTCCGATTTCTACTGCAGCTGTGTTAATGAAGTCATTGATCCGATGTACAGATCTAGCTGCAGCAGGATACAACTCATTTGGGAATTCAACCAGTTCGGTCCATCCTTCACTGTCGGGAGAAATGAGTCGTACGTCGATATTGCTCAATGCCGTTGATATTTATTAGCAACAATTATCCGGTTGCTCGGTAAGGTTTATGTTATGAACTGACTCTCGCACTTTTGTCCATCAACTTTTCTTTAAGGAACGTTCCGGTAACGGACTTTTTATTCTTGGCAATCTCTTCCGGTGTTCCTGATGCAATTACTTCACCACCGCCATCACCGCCCTCAGGACCTAAATCAATAATGTAATCGGCACATTTAATAACATCCGGATTATGTTCAATGATGATCAATGAATGACCATTATCCATGAGCGCATAGAAGGAATCCAACAATTTACGAATATCGTGGAAATGCAATCCTGTAGTAGGTTCATCGAATATAAATAGGGTAGGAGGTTGATGATTTCCAAATGCCAGAAAGGAAGCCAGCTTAACACGCTGCGCCTCACCACCCGATAATGTACTCGAGGATTGCCCGAGATGTACGTATCCTAAACCGGTATCTTGCAAAGGCTTTAGTTTATTCACAATACGTTTACCGGTTGCCGGATCTTGACCAAAAAATGTAATGGCATCATCAACGGTTAATTCTAAAATATCCGCAATGCTTTTTTCGCGAAACACAACTTCCAATACTTCTTCTTTGAAGCGTTTGCCTTTACACGTATCGCAGGTTAAATGCACGTCAGCCATAAACTGCATTTCAACAATCACTTCACCTTCTCCGCTACACACTTCGCAACGACCTCCATCCACGTTAAACGAAAAGTGTGACGGTTTATATCCGCGCATTTTCGCCAACGGTTGGTCTGCAAAAAGATTACGGATCTCGTCGTATGCTTTTACATACGTCACCGGGTTGGAACGTGAACTTTTTCCGATAGGATTCTGATCCACAAACTCCACCATTTTGATGTGTTCGTAATCGCCCTTTAATCCGGTAAATTTTCCTGTTTCCGATCCATAACCACCCAAATGCTTTTGCATAGCGGGATAGAGGATTTTCTTTACGAGTGTTGATTTTCCTGAACCACTGACACCGGTAACGACGGTCATCATGTCCAATGGAAATTTCACCGAAACATTTTTCAGATTGTGTTCTGCCGCACCGAGCACCTCAATGTAGTTTTTCGATTTTTTGCGTTTAGCAGGTAGTGGGATGGCAAGTTGTCCAGTTAAATATTTTGCAGTTAAACTATCTGCATGCAATAACGCTTCATGATTACCGGTAAACACTACCTCACCACCAAGACTTCCGGCCTGAGGACCCATATCCACAATGGTGTCGCACGAACGCATAATTTCTTCGTCATGTTCTACTACAATTACCGTGTTTCCGATATCGCGCAATCCTTTCAATACACGAATTAAACGTTCAGTGTCTTTAGGATGCAATCCAATGCTCGGTTCATCCAGAATATAAAGTGATCCAACCAACGAGCTTCCCAGCGACGTGGCCAGGTTAATACGCTGCGATTCCCCTCCGGAGAGTGTCGAGGATAAACGATTCAACGTGAGATAGCCCAAACCAACATCCTCCAGAAATTGCAAACGATTGACGATTTCAGTCAGCAAACGTTTTGCAACAGTTGCTTCGTGTTTATCGAGTTTTATTTTTTTGAATACCGGGAGCGCATCTTTCACTTGCATTAAAACAACATCGCTAATCGTAAGATCACCAATCTTAACGTAATTGGCATCTTTGCGCAAGCGTGTTCCTCGGCAATCCGGACAAGTGGTGCGTCCGCGATAACGCGAAAGCATAACGCGATATTGAATTTTATACGTTTGTTCTTCGAGGTGTTTGAAAAAATCGTTCAGACCGTTGAAGTACTTATTACCTGTCCACAACACCTGATACTGTTCTTCGGACAATTCTTCAATAGGCTTATGAACCGGAAAATCGAATTTATACGCCTGCATCACCAATCTGTTTTTCCACTCGCTCATCACTTCACCTTTCCAACAGGCAATCGCATCTTCATAAACTGAAAGTTGCTTATTCGGAATAACTAAATCAGGGCTGATACCAATTACACTTCCAAATCCTTCGCACGTTTTACAAGCCCCTACAGGATTGTTAAAGCTGAAAAAATGCACGGATGGTTCTTCGAAAGTTAATCCGTCTGCTTCAAAACGATTGGAAAAATGCAATACCTGAGGTGATTTGCTTTTTACTTTTTCGTTTCCCGAAACAAGAACTTCACACATTCCCAATCCTTCGAAATATGCAGTTTGTATGGAATCTGCAAGTCGTGTTCGGGTATCATCACTTTCACTATCGAGCACAATGCGATCTACAACTAAAGCGATCGGTTCTTTAGCCGATAGGGAAGAAGCATTGATTTCATTCAGGCGCAGTACTTCATCTTTATACTGAATACGACTGAAACCTTGTTTCAATAACAGTGCTAAAGTTTCCTTCAGTGGTTTTCCTTTGTTAACGACAATAGGTGCGTTAATCTGAAGTTGCGTGCCGTTCGGAAAATTAATAAGCTGTTGCACCACATCCGAAACGCTATGACGCTGCACCACTTTACCTGAAACCGGTGAATACGTTTTACCGATACGGGCAAACAGTAATTTCAGGTAATCGTAAATTTCTGTAGAAGTGCCGACTGTTGATCGCGGGTTGCGGGTGTTTACTTTTTGTTCAATCGCAACAGCCGGTGAAATTCCTTTGATGTATTCTACAGCAGGCTTTTCAATTTTTCCCAAAAACTGACGTGCATACGCGGACAGGCTTTCCACATAACGACGCTGACCTTCTGCGAACAACGTATCAAATGCCAAACTTGATTTTCCCGAACCGGACAAACCGGTCATCACCACAAATTTATTTCGCGGTATTGCTAAATCCACATTTTTTAAATTATGCATTCGCGCACCTTTAATGATGATGAATTTTTTTGGATCCAGTTGTTCTATACTTTCGGCCACATTATTTTTCTTAAGGATTGCAAAATTACGGCATACTATTTGATCTATTTCCGAATAAGAGTACATTTGTATAAGACGAATGTCCGTTCAAAAGGTTCACCGGGAAAATTATTGTGTTTCCTTGTAACTTTTCCGAGAGGCAGGCGTTAAACAATCAATATTAAAGTTAAACCGGCGCAGCGCCATTAAAAACAACGCATATAGGTACATCTCTACGTTTTCAATCAAGACGAGTAACTGAAAACCAACAAGGAGGTAACCATGCGTTTAGAGCAGCTGAACGACCAGCAACTGGTCGAAATGTACATCGCCGGAAATGAATCTTGCCTAGAGATTTTAATTGCCCGCCACAAGAAGAGAGTGTTTTCGTATATCATGATGGTTGTTCGCGACCGTCACATTGCGGAAGACATTTTTCAAGACACTTTTATTAAAGTCATTCAAACGCTGAAACGCGGTCATTACAGTGATGAAGGCAAGTTTATGCCTTGGATCATGCGTATTGCGCACAATCTTGTCATCGATCATTTTCGCCGACTCAAGCGTATTCCTATGGTGGATGGAGGCGAGGACTTCGAAATGTTCTCCGCATTAAAACTGCGCCAGGGTAATACCGAAGACAAGATGGTTAAGCAACAGATTCGTTCTGATTTGCGTCGCATGATCGAGGAGTTGCCGTCAGAGCAGCGTGAAGTAGTGATCATGCGCCATTATCTGGACATGAGCTTCAAGGAAATTGCAGACACTACAAACGTCAGTATCAATACTGCTCTTGGACGTATGCGATACGCGCTTATTAATCTGAAAAAGATGATGGACAAACAAGGTGTGACTTCTGTTGCATCTTAGTATGATGAGTATGAAATAAACCGAATAGCCGCGTAAGCGGCTATTTTTATTGTGTTGAAAATCAGATTATTGTGTTGTATTTAAGGGTGTAGTATACGAAACCGAAGTACGCTGCGTTATACTTCAAACAACACTAAAAAGCGCATGGTAAAAACCTTTACTCTTGAAAACTTAATGCTGCAGGTGGAAAGTGAAGATTTGTTCAAAATGGCAACAAATGAAGGGGATTACGAACCTCCACAACATGTGATTGATGTTTTGTTGCGTTACTCCCGATCATTGGAAGTGAATAAATCATCTTACTTAGGAAACATCGAGCAGATCAACAACTAGAGGTTGGTTAACAAGTTAAACCCGGGCAGCAATGTTCGGGTTTTTTTATTGCCGCAATGCAGGTATTTTTACATCCTTGAATTCATCCTATTCCTTAAGTAAAACGTCCTTCATTAAAGGATTGCAATGTCACAAGGCTTTGTTCTTGTACAAGCATTATCCCCAGCTGCGTGATCCTATTCCAGCTGCGCGTCAGGCATTGTTCAATCGTGGTCATGATGTGGGCGCATTAGCGCATCAGTTATTTCCCGGAGGTGTAGATGCATCAGTCGGATTAAAGGGAGCTGCAATTGCAGCGAAAACGCAGGAGTTGATTGCTGTGGGAGTAGAAATTATTTATGAAGCCGGTTTTATTTACGATGATGTTCTGGTGTTGGCAGATATTGTTGTTAAAACTGCGGAAGGATGGAATGTGTACGAGATTAAAAGTTCCTTGCGTTTATCGCGAACTTACTACAACGATGCCGTTTTGCAACATTACGTCATTGCGGGTGCGGGACTTGTCGTGAATGATTTTTTTTTAGCGCATGTGAATCCTGACTATGTTCGTAGCGGGGCGTTAAATGTTCAGGACTATTTCCAAAAGGTGAACGTTACCGGTACAGTTAAAAAGTATGTCGCGCTCATTCGTAAGCAGGTGCGTGAACTTAAAGCTGTGCTCGATGCCCCGCAAATTCCGGAAGTTGCCATTGGTGAACATTGCTTCTCTCCTTACGAATGTGATTTTAAAGGCACTTGTTGGAAGAATATTGCGACTGACAATGTGTTTACATTAACAGGCATTGGTCGCAACAAGCAAGCGGAATTCTTCAATCAAGGTTATGTAAGCATTAAAGATTTGCCTGAAAATGTGGAATTACCCAAGTCTGCGCATTTACAATGGCAAGGGTTTGTGACGGACCAAGAAGTTGTTCGTACGGCTGAAATTATCGCCATGTTGGAGCAAGTCGGGAATCACGCGCTGTTGCTGGACGTGGAAAATTTTCAACCTGCGATTCCCCAATATGAAGGCTGTAAACCTTTTCAGGCATTACCGTTCGCGTATTCACTGCATGAATGGAAAGATGGTAACATCATAAAACATCGCGTATTTCTTGCAGAGCCCGGAATGGATCCCCGAGAAACTTTTTTACAAGAATTCTTATCGGATTGCAGTGCTGAATTGCCGGTGGTGGTATTTGATGCATCCGCAGAACGCGTAACAATCAATAACATGATTAGGACGTTTCCTGAATTGGCTTCACAACTCGAAGCAATTTCTGCTCGAATTGTTGATTTGCAAAAAGTGTTTGCTTCGGGAGCGTATTATCATCCGCGCATGAAAGGAAGTTATTCCCTGAAAAGTGTATTGCCTGCTATCGCTCCTGATTTGAACTACGATTCTTTAACGGTTCAGAACGGTAGTCACGCGATGCAATTGTATTCTCGCTTGCAAACAGAAACCGATTTGTTTGAGTTAGCCACAGGTCGTGAACAACTGCTGCAATATTGCGAAACAGATACATTGGGTATGGTTCGCATTCTGAATTACCTCCACGATTTGGTGAGGCGTTAAGTTGGTAAATCGATGCCTTTTAATTTGCGGTATAATGAAAGCGCATAACTATCTGTCATGCCGGCTACAAATTCACAAACGCCTAGTATTCTTGCGTAATCTGTTGCATCAGCGTGTTTGATAAACTGTGGTGGCATGAGACGCATCAATTTATCGCTGTACGGTTTAGCTTTCTTCAAATCTTTACCGTGTATTTTCAAATCCATTCCGGCACGTACAAAACGATCGAGCAATTCGCCCACAATTTCAAATCCCGCAGCTTCAATTTGTAAAACACTTTTACTTCTGTAAACATGATTGATGGACAATTCCAGCAGTTGGTTGAGCGGCACCTGCATCGCTTCGGGAAGCAAGTCGATTAACGAACGATCAAATTTTCCGGTGAGCATTTCTTGCTCATGCTCCAGAAATAAATCACTACAGGTATTAATCAGTGTATTGATGGCTTTGGCTCGCAGATAGCCGATTTTTTCATTACGATCCGTAATTTGATGGTAACGTTCATTGGAAAAATCTTTACCGATAACAGCAATCAACAATTGCTCACCTTCCGCAAACGGAATCCAACCTATACGAATGCCGTCTTCAAAATCGATAATGCGATAACAAATATCATCGGCAGCTTCGACTAAATATACCAACGGATGACGCAAGCGGGACCATGTGTCGGTGTTTTCAATTTGTAATGCATCAAACACTTCATTAAACAAATGCTGTTCGCTGCAGAAGTATCCGTATTTCTTTCTGCTTACGCGTTTCTTGTCGTTCTCGTTAATGTTTGTATCACGAAAGGATCGGGTAGGATATTTCGTGAAGGCTCCTAATGTTGCGAAGGTCAGGTTGATATTACCACCTGATGCTTCATTGTAGTTAGTGAGAATCTTGAAACCGTATGCATTGCCTTCAAAGTTGGTAAGATCGGTCCATTCATGCGGTTGCACGAGTGAATTCCATTCTTTACCGCTTCCGTTGCTGAAATAGTTGCTGATGGCTGCTTCGCCGGAATGTCCAAATGGCGGATTCCCGATATCGTGTGCCAGTGATGCTGTTGCGCATATGGCACCAAAATCGGATTCGTGAAAGTTTTTCAAATTGTAACGATCGATAATAACGCGACCGGCCATCTTTCCCAACGAACGTGCCACGCAAGAAACTTCCAGACTATGTGTAAGTCGCGTGTGTACAAAATCACTTTCAGGCAATGGAATTACTTGGGTTTTATCTTGCAATCGTCGGAAAGCTGAGGAGAAGACCACACGATCGAAGTCGCGCTCAAAGCCTGTTCTGTCGGCAAGTGTATGTGCAACACCGGAGCGCTGTCCGGACAATAATGTGGTCCAATTCATATCAGAAATTGTTCGGTGGTTGTTCGTCGCGTTTACGAATAGCTTCGAAAATGGCATTCGCAATGGACAATACAAAAGAGAATAAAAGTGCCGACCAGAAACCGTACACGACAAATCCGTCAACGAAGTAATCGGCCATCATGATCAGAAATGCATTGATGGCAAGCAAGAACAAACCGAATGTAAATACGGTTGCCGGGATTGTTAATAGCACCATAACCGGTTTAACTACAGCATTAAGAAATGCTAACACTACCGCTACGATTAGCGCAGAGGTAAATCCGTCCACATGCACCATAGATTCCGGCAATAGATACGATGCAACCAATACGGCCAATGTGGAAATGATGATTCGAATGATAAAATTCATGGAACAAAGTTAAGGATAACTCAACCACTTGCCCACTCGTGTTGTCCACTTGTTAGATGCGGTTGACATTCGGCTATTCGCGGCACAGGGCTTGCATTTTTACCGGTATAACTTAATAGAAACGGAGGATAGCTCTATGAAAACGATTACCAGAACTTTTGTGATGTGGGCGGTGTTATTTATTT
>JAJTEY010000030.1 GCA_021299855.1 Bacteroidota bacterium
ACCAAAGTTCCGGTTACTGTTTTCGCAAAAGATGCACATTTCATTCGCAAAGATTTTGCCTCTTTAAATTGTAATACCATCGGTCTCGATTGGACGATGGATGCTGCTGAATCGCGTGCAATAATCGGTTCCAATAAAACCCTTCAGGGGAATATGGATCCTTGTTTGTTGTACGCAGATGAAAATGTAATCGTTCGGGAGACCGAAGCTATGCTCAAACAATTTGGCCCGCAACGACACATCGCCAATTTGGGTCATGGGTTATATCCTGATCTCGAAAAATCGAAGGTTAAATTATTTGTCGATACGATCAAGGCCTACCGACAATAACAATTAGGGGTAAATTTTATATTTGTTTAAGCTTACCCCTATGAAACAATTACTTACCCTTTTGTTCGTGCTGGCAATAGCCGGTGCAGGCCTGTCGCAAAGCACGCAAACTATTCGTGGAACTGTTGTTGATGCTGTTTCAAAGTCGCCGCTTCCCGGTGTAATCGTAATGTTGTTTAAAGACTCATTACGCTTAAAACCCGTGGTAACTGATGTTAATGGCGTATTCCGTTTTCAGGATGTTCATGTAGGTCGATATGACTTACAGGCGCGATTTACAGGTTATAAAACACTGTATGCTTCCAACTTGATACTCACTGCGGGAAAGGAGTTAGTGCTCAATCTTGAGATGGAAGAGTTGGTGATTAACAAACAGGAAGTAGTCATCACTGCCGATAAGAAAGAAGGAACAGTAAACGAAATGGCAACCGGGAGCGGTAGAATGTTTTCTGTGGAAGAAACTAATCGTTATGCAGGAAGTCGTGGCGATCCTGCACGCATGGCTTCCAACTTTGCAGGTGTGCAGGGTGCTGACGATTCCCGAAATGATATCGTTGTACGTGGTAATTCGCCGAGTGGTGTGTTGTGGCGTGTGGAAGGTGTGGATATTCCCAATCCGAATCACTTTGCTATTGAAGGAACTACCGGCGGGCCCGTAAGTATTTTAAATAATAAAGTATTGTCGAATTCCGATTTCTTCACTGGTGCATTCGCGGCAGAATATGGAAACAGCATTGCCGCAGCATTTGATTTGCGCATGCGAAATGGGAATAACGAAAAGTTCGAGTTCAATGGTCAGTTCGGTTTTTTAGGTACTGAATTATCAGCAGAAGGTCCATTGAAAAAATCATCCGGAGCATCGTTTCTGGTGAATTACCGTTATTCGACTTTACGCATGTTTGAAGCGGCGAATATTCCGATTGGTACCGGTGCTGTGCCTTCCTATATGGATGGCGCTTTCAAGTTAAATTTTCCATTGAAGAATGGAGGCAATCTTTCCTGGTTTGGAATAGGCGGCAATAGTAAGATTGATATTATTGTGAGTGAATACACGGAATACGCCGATGAATTGTACGGTGAAGATAGCCGCGATCAATATTTCAAAAGTGGCATGTTTGTTTCAGGGGTGGTATACGCAAAGCCGCTGAATGAAACCACATTCTTCCGAGCGGTTGTTGCAGGTAGCAGAAGGTATTCTTCTGCTCATCATGATCTGGTTTGGAGAAGTCCATCTTTTAGTCTCGATTCCATTACGCCTAAAATGGGCTATCGTAACGATGAAGATCGCGTGTCCATGAATTGGTACATTTCTAAAAAACTCTCTTCACGAACAACATTAAAGGCAGGAATGTTTAACGACTTGTATCGAAACACGCTGCAAGATAGTATTCATAGCGAAGTAACATTCTTGTTTTACAATCGACAGCATTATTCCGGTTCCTCATTTTTGATTCAACCGTACGCGCAAATTCGTTTTCGTCCCAATGATAAACTGACACTGAATGCCGGTGTGCACGGACAGTATTTCACATTGAATGGAAGCACTGCTGTGGAACCCCGTCTAGGCATGCGTTATGCGTTAAACGATTTGAATTCATTTCATGTGGGAGTGGGAATGCACAGCCAGATGCTTCCGGCCTATGTGTATTATTCACATCGCGCATCGCTAACTACGAATAATAATTTACACAATAAAAATCTTGATTTTATCAGAAGCTATCACTCGGTGGTAGGTTATGATCGTATTCTTTCAGAAAGCATGCGTTTGAAAGTGGAAGCGTACTACCAGTATTTATATGATGTTCCTGTTGATGTTGTTGCATCTTCGTTTTCTGTGTTGAATCAGGGAACAGGATTCAGTCGTTATTTTCCCGATTCGCTTGTCAATTCCGGAACAGGTCAGAATTATGGTGTAGAATTAACTCTGGAAAAATTCTTTAGTAAAAACTATTTCTTCATGACCACGTTGTCGTTGTTTGACGCCACTTATAAGGGAAGTGACGGCATTACACGCAATACCGATTTTAATACGAGGTACGCATTTAATGCGTTAGCCGGAAAGGAATTTAAAATCAACGACAAACAAACTATTCAGTTGGGAACAAAACTGACGATGGCCGGAAAACGCTGGTACACGCCTATTGACACTGCTGCATCTGCAATTGAAAATGACGAGATATTGGTGGATTCTTTGCGAAATACGTTGCAGTTTTCACGGTCTTATCTTCGCCTGGACGTGCGTGTAGTATGGCGCATGAACACGAAAAAGTTAACGCACGAAATCGGAATTGATGTGGTGAATGTATTAAACAGGAAGAATATTTTAGGACTAACGTATTCTCCAAATCCGGTTACACCTTCTGCAAATCCGGTGGTGGAACAATATCAATTAGGATTGTTACCGTTATTCTATTACAGTATCGATTTTTAGATTTTGAAATAATCTTTCAAATCTTCAATCAGCTGTTTCGGATTCTCGAGATGAGCCGACTTTTGAGTTTCAGCATAAACAGTATTTATATTTCTCTTTGTATTGGTTTCTTTCTTTAGTTAACTGTTGTGTAGCAAATTATAACCTCTTTGCAGATTTAAATTATTCGGACAATGTCTCGTAATTGAAATGGTCGAGCAGATCTATTATAATGTACTTCCTAACCATATTTGTGGCGCCTGATTATGGTAGATGGTATAACAGACAAAATAACTCTTCGCGCAGTGGTTCCGCGTTTATTGTAGTTAATTTGTATATTTTCACTGTTAGGTCAATAGTACTGAGGTTTCATGTCTTTATATAGAAGTACTGATTATGATTTTTAGTAAAGTTTTTTCACTCCTCAAAAATTCGACATTTGCTACTTAAAATTTTAACCATGAAAAACATTTCCTTGCTCTTATTTATCGCCATAATTGGCGAAATTTCAGCACAGTCGTTTGCAGTTGGACATCGCAATATTATTTATACCGATCCTGCCCGCAATAATCGTCAGATTGAAACGGAAATATATTATCCTGCTGCTGTAGCCGGTGATAATGTGGCCATCGCGCAAGGACAGTTTCCTGTTATTTCATTCGGACACGGATTTGTCATGGTATGGAGCGCGTATCAAAACATTTGGTCCGCGTTGGTGCCACAAGGGTACATTGTAATGTTTCCAAGAACGGAAGGCAACACGTCACCCAATCATGCTGAGTTTGGTCGTGATTTGGCATTTTTAATCGGTAAGATGCAATCGGAGGGAACTATGGCAAATTCCCCATTCTTCGGCGCAGTTGGAACTACCAGCGCTATCATGGGCCATTCTATGGGGGGAGGAGCTTCATTTCTTGCAGCAGAAAATAATGCGACGATAACTACGATGGTGACACTCGCTCCGGCGAACACCAATCCATCATCAATTGTGGCTGCAGGAAACGTGGTCGTTCCTTCATTAGTTATTGCCGGTGAAAACGATTGCGTAACACCTCCTGCGCAACATCAACTTCCAATGTATAACGGACTTACGGTGCCATGCAAGACATATTTGGAAGTGAAAGGTGGTGGACATTGCTACTTTGCCAATACTAACTTCAATTGTTCTTTCGGTGAAGGAACATGTTCTCCAAATCCAACAATAACCCGAGCAGAACAACAAGATGCAGCTCAGGATATGATGAACTTGTGGTTAGCTTACTTTTTAAAAGGCGATTGCCCTTCTTGGGAATCATTCGGTGATTCATTGCTCAGTTCACCGCGCTTCAATTATCAAAGTTCATGTTTGTTTCCTCCGCCGGTTGTAAGTGTTAATGCTAACGTGCTCACTTCATCTGCAGCTGTTACGTATCAATGGATGTTGAATAACGTGGCTATTCCCGGGGCTAATTCTTCGTCGTACTCCATTTCCGGAATAGGATCTTATCACGTGGAAACAACCTATTATAATTCTTGCATATATGCTTCTGCACCGATTGTAATTACCGGAATGGAGGAAAACTACGGAGTTACTTCATTTGAAGTTCTTCCGAACCCGGTTACAGATGTTGTTACACTCCGATGGAATTCAGGTTCCGTTACTCCGGATGAAATTCAAATAATTGGAATCAATGGTGCTGTTATTAAAGCACAGCAGGTAACTAGCGGCAATGTGACTCAAATTGAAGTTATGGATTTACCTTCAGGTTTTTACTTGTTGCAGCCTATGCGCAACGGAAAAGTTTTGAGCAGACTTAAAATAATCAAACAGTAATCGCGGTTACAGTTGAAACCAATTGATAGGTTCCTTGCCGAATTCAATCAAGTAATAATTTGTTTTGCTGAAATGTCTGCATCCGAAAAATTTTGATGCGGAAAAAGGCGACGGGTGCGCAGATTCCAGAATCTTGTGTTTATCATGATTGATCAAACTTTTCTTTTCGCGTGCGTGTGCGCCCCAAAGGATGAACACAATCCCTTCACGATGATCGGAGATGTGACGAATAACATTATCAGTAAATATTTCCCAGCCGTGACCGCGGTGTGATGCAGGTTGTGCTTCCCGAACAGTTAATGTTGTATTTAAAAGCAGAACTCCTTGTTTCGCCCAACCGGTTAAATCGCCGGTTTTCGGATAAGGAACGTTCATATCCTTTTGCATTTCCTTGAATATATTCACCAACGACGGTGGATGTTTAACGCCTGCAGAAACTGAGAAACACATGCCATTTGCTTGCCCGAATCCATGATACGGATCTTGCCCGATGATAACCACTTTAACTTCCTCGAAAGGGGTTTGGTTAAAGGCGTTAAATATCAGCGGCCCCGGAGGATAAACCGGAAATTGTGACTTTTCTTCCAGTAAGAATTGCTTGAGTGCTAGAAAATAGTCGGTAACTAATTATAATCTAAACAAAACACAAACTTTTAGGTTACATACAAGGTGCACGAATTTACAGGTTGCTTGTTAATAAAAAAATACTCACTAACTTGCTACGTCCTACCGTATCAACTACTTTAGCACGGTTTTTGTTACTACACACAATTAATCATACAACTGAAACTATGAAAAAAGTTTTTTTAGCCCTTTTTGTTGCGGCATTGGTATCATCCGTTGCTGTTTCCTGTAAGTCGAAAGAAAAGTGTGACGCATACCGCAGTGCAGCTCCAAAAGCTAAAACACAAAATAATTTCTAATTACAGCGATTTCGAATTTGGGCCGGATGTTCTCATTCGGCCTTTTTATGTTTTTAAGCTATGCGTCTAAACGAACTTACCGGCATCAATGACCTTAATTCAGCGGATCAATTATCGCGTGAATTACCAGCCGGCGTGGTTTTGTTTAAGCACAGTACGCGTTGCTTTATTAGTCGTAGCGCCTGGCAGCGTTTTAGTGATGAATGGAGTTTGGATAACAACACTCCTGTTTATTATCTGGACTTACTGCAGCATCGCGACATTTCAGCAGAAATAGCTCAGCGATATGGAGTGCAGCACCAGTCTCCGCAAGTTTTACTGATCCGCAATAGTGAATGTGTTTATCATGCCTCACACGAAAACATCCACGCTGCAGACGTGATAAAACTTACAACCAGTTAAAACTAACTACCTGCTTTAAATCGGGATGTAAACTATTTGCTACCGGGCACGTGTGTGCTGCATGTTCCAGCAATTTCTTTGCCTGATCGCTGATTCCTAACGCAGGGATCGTAAACTCAACGTGAATCTCTACAACTCTTCGTGGTTCAGTACCCATAATTTTTGTAACACCGGCTTTCATCCCTTGTAAATTCCATCCGTGACGTTCTGCTACAATTCCCATTATGGTCATCATGCAAGACGCCAAAGAAGTCGACATTAAATCCGTTGGTGAAAATGCTTCTCCTTTGCCATTATTATCCGGCGGAGCATCTGTAGTTATTTGATTACGCGAGAGCAAATGAGTGCCCGTTGTGCGCAATTGACCTTGATATTCTACTTCGGCGATTTTCATGAACAAAAATGGCTTTGACGTGTATTCTTTGTACCTTTGATTGAATTCAAAAGTACGAAATGAAGCGTCTTATTTGGATCATATTACTTTTCTTCTCATTCAACCTTGTCGCACAGGTTGAAAATAAAACCGTACAGGGTAATGAGAATACTTTTGACGAGGTAAAATTGTTGTACCGAAATGAATCAACAGCGGGTGTATTTATCCATACAAATGGTTTAGGAATCAATTACCGGCGTGGTAAACATGTAACAGGCTTTCGAAAGCGATTGATTGAAATGGATGTGACATACTTTCGTCACAACAAAGAATTTAAGACCACTAATCCGTCCTTTGACAACGCAAAAGGGTATTTCTACGGTAAGTTAAATAGTGCATACCTCATTCGTCCGGGCATTGGCTTTCACAATGTCATTTATACCAAACCTGAAAAGAACGGTATTGAAATTCGATATGTAGCAATTATTGGTGCTTCATTGATGTTTCTGAAGCCGGTGTATCTCGAAATTTTAAAGGATACCGGTATACCGGGAACTTATGCGGTAGTAACGGAGAAATACGATCCGAATCGTCATTTTCAGGATAATATTTATGGCCGAGCGCCCTTTATGCGTGGATTTGGAGATATGTCGCTACAGCCCGGAGGCTATTTGAAATTCGGGTTAAACTTTGAATATGGACCTGTGGATACTGAAATAAAATCCCTTGAAACAGGCGTAATTCTTGATGTTTACGCTAAGGATGTGCCGTTGATGGCTACTCAGAAAATGCATCCGTATTTGCTGAGCTTGTATTTGAATTTCAGTGTCGGAAAAAAATGGTTCTAATCCCGGAAGACGGGAATTGATTATGGAAAATACGGTTGTAGAGAAGAAAGAAGAACGTTTTAAAAAGCCCGAATGGCTTCGTGTTAAATTACCTACGGGTGAGAACTACCTGAAGGTTCGCAGTCTCGTAGATCAACATAAACTACACACGATTTGTGAAAGCGGTAATTGCCCGAATATGGGTGAATGCTGGGGCGCAGGCACTGCGACGTTTATGATCTTGGGCAATATATGCACGCGTTCTTGCGGATTTTGTGCAGTAGCGACAGGACGGGCCATGACCGTAAATGCGATTCGGCAAATTAGCCCCGGAACTACGCTTGAAACCTTAATTCCCGATTTCAAAGGTGAAATGGAAAATGTGCAGCGGATTGTAGACGTCATGCCGGAAATTGTCTCACACAATATGGAAACTGTACGTCGATTAACACGCCAGGTGCGTATTCAGGCCAAATACGATCGTAGTTTGGACGTTTTGAAGTATCTGAAAGAAGGCGGTTGCCGCACGAAATCGGGCATTATGGTTGGTTTGGGTGAATCGGATGCGGAGGTGTTGGAAACTATGGACGATTTGGCGCGTGTAGGCGTTGAGATCATGACCATCGGTCAATACCTGCAACCAACTAAAAAGCATTTAGCAGTTCAGGAGTTTGTTCACCCTGAAAAATTTGCCCGGTACAAGGAAGAAGCTTTAAAACGAGGTTTTCGTTATGTGGAAAGCGGCCCTTTGGTGCGTTCTTCTTATCACGCCGAGCAACATATTTGAAAAAAAACTTGACAACGGCAGTTGTTGTCACTATCTTTAATGAAATCTTAACTGGTTTGTCGGTTTGGTTTCAAAACATCCCCCAATTTTCGGCACTGTTTGCTGCGTTAAATTTATTTAACGTTCGCTGCGCTGCATAGGAAAAAAATAGTAGTTTTGGATGCTTTGAACATCGCATAAAACAGATTTTAAAATCTAAAAGAGGGACCTAAATTTTTAACAATGAAACGCAGAACTTTTACACTTGCCGGAACCGGAATTGCTGCAGTCGGTTTGGCTGTTTTCGCGAGCTTCGTGATGAAGAACGATACAGCATCAAAGTATCGTGGTCACACAGCGGTTAACGTGGTTAACGGCGAAATCACTTATGATGACTTTGGCGCCAAAGGCGCAGCGCAGTGGTGGTTTGATCGCATGAAAGACGCGAATACCGGTGAACTAAATTTCCAGGAAATGGCGCGCATGAAGCAATTAGCTTCACAAACGCACACCGCAGCTCGTAATTCAAGTGCAGCAAGCATACAAGCTACATCTTGGAACGAAATCGGTCCGGACAACGTGGGTGGAAGAACACGCGCGATGATTATAGACCGCAACAATACACAACACATGTTCGCCGGTGCGGTGAGTGGTGGTTTGTGGGAATCTTTTGACGGTGGTTTAAATTGGCAAAAGAATTCAGGCTTCTTCTCAATTCCTGATGTAAATATCAATATTGCCAGTATGGCACAAGCATCAAACGGTGACTTGTACGTAGGTACAGGTGAAGGAATGTATTATTTCTTCGGTACCGGTGCCGGTGGCTTTATCGGTGGAGGTATTTACAAATCGGTAGATGGAGGAGCGACATGGAACGTTTTAACTGCAACAGTTCCTCCGACGGCGAATAGTTCAACTGCGAACTGGGTTGCTGTGAACAAAATTGTTATTGATCCTAACGATCCAAATCACGTATTTGCATCTACTAATAAAGGATTGCGTGTTTCTTCTGATGGAGGACAGACTTGGGTAACTCCGGGTGGTTTGCCTGCAACAGGAGAATCCAGTGATGTTGACGTGCCGGGCAACGGTACAGTCATTACTACCGCAAGCGGTAAGCCATGGCGCTCTGCCGACAATGGTGCAACATTTACAAATGTGGGTACTTCTGCTCAAGGATTTTTCTCCAGCAGTTTATCGCGCACGGAAATTGGTGTCGCTCCCTCTGACCCTAATTTCGTATATGCATTCTGCGCTAGTAACGCAGGTGCATTGGCCGGTGTTTATGTTTCTACGGATGGTGGTGCAACCTGGCAGCAGGCAGCTGGTGCAGGCAACGCGCAATTTGAGCCATTCGGAACAGGACAAGGTGATTATGATAACGTTGTAGAGGTTGATCCTAATAATAAGTTCCGTGCAATTTTCGGTGGCGTTGAGTTGTGGGATTTTGAGTTGGTACAAACCAATCCCGTTGGTGGACAGTGGACACGCAGAGCGTTGGAGTTCCCTGCATCTTTATTCAATCCATGGTATGTGCATTCTGACAAGCATGTGATTTTATATCATCCAACAGCTCCCGGAACTATTTTCGTTGGAACTGATGGTGGTGTTTTTCGTTCACAGAACGATGGTACTACATGGACTCCGATGAACAACGGTTATAACGTTACTCAAGCATACTCTGTGGCAATTGATCCGTTCGGTCCAAATCGTGATCGTGCTATGATTGGAACGCAAGATAACGGTACACAATACGTAAACGGCGCAGGAAATACATTGATGTCATCCTTCTCTGCTGGCGGTGGTGACGGTGGTCATTGCGACATCTCTTTGTTGTTCCCGGGTGCAACTTTCCAAACTGTGTATTACGGTTCAACTTCTCGTTCTAACAACGGTGGTCAGTCTTCCGGTGATTTCTTCTCCGAGCGCATGACTCCCCCTGCGTATGGTCAGCCCGGTTTTGCTGCGTTCGTTACTCCGATTCGTCTGTGGGAATCATTTAATGATCCTTTGAGTTCGGATTCTATTACAATGGTAAACGATACTATTGAACAGAATAAGCACGTAACAACCGGTTCAACCGCAACTTATTCCGGTGCATTAACAGTTACGGCTCCTATCGCAAATCCTGCTGCTACTGTTATTTTGAACTCAATCCGCTTTACTGTAGCAAATAGTTCTGCAACAGTTGATGGATCAGGTAATATTAGCGGTGATGCAACCGGAACAGTTCAGGCTAACGGTTCTTACACTATTACATGGAATTCTACTCCTGCTGCTAACCAAGTGGTTAAGGCTTACTTCAATGTCAGTTACGGTGCAGGTACTGTATTTACTTTAAACTCTAACGTTCAGGGAAGAACATTCAGTTACGCTACTCCAACTACGATCAATCCTAATGATACTGTTCGTATTCAGGATCCTGTTCAGGCACGTTTAGCAGTTGGATTTACCGGTAACAACGGTATCTGGATTACTAAGCGTCCTTTAGACTTCTCTGCAACTCCGGAATGGTTGAAGATTGGCGGTAACCGTTCTTTGCCAAGTGCTTACTCCGGAGAAGCTTCACAAATGACTTGGTCTGCTGACGGTAACTACTTATTCGTTGGTACAGCAGGTGGTTCTGTTTTCCGTTTCTCTAATATCTCTGCTGCAGTCGACTCATCTAATGGTGATTCTGAAGCTAACGGCGGTGCTATCGCAAACCCAACTTGTGTAATTACTTGCCACTTGATAGGTTCGTTTTCTCGTCCTGTAACGGGCTTGGATGTTGATCCAAACAACCCGAACAATGTTGTTGTAACTACAGGTAATTACGGTGCTACTCAGAACGTGCACTATTCCTCAGTAGGTACTTCAGCCACAGCAGTGACAGGAACATTCGTGAACAAAACCGGAAACCTGAATACATTAGGTGGTGTTCCTTGTTTGTCTGTTTCTTTCGACAAATACACACCTAATCGTGTGTTGGTAGGTACTGAGCATGGCGTGTTCGAAACTTCAAACATAACCGCTGCAACTCCGACATACGTGTCGTCAAATGCAAACTTGGATAATGTTGCAATAGATATGATTCGTCAGCAACGCTTCGAACCATGGCATGTTCCAAACGCAGGATGTTTCTATATCGGTACTCACGGTCGTGGTATCTGGCGTGATGACTCCAGCTGGCAGGTGCCAAACAGCATCAACGAACCTTCTAATGGCTCTTCTCAGCCTGTAGTTGCTAATGATGTGAAAGTATTCCCGAACCCTGTTATAGATAACAGCTTCGTAACATTTACAACTGCTCGCAGTGGTAATGCTATCGTTCAAATCTTCGATCTTTCCGGTAAGATGGTTTCAACTCAGAATTATCAGCAGTTAGCTGCAGGTAAGAATACAGTTGAATTCAATGCAGCTAATATGGCTAAAGGAACTTACATTATTGTAATTACTCAAGATAACAAGCGTATCGGTTCTGGTCGATTCGTGAAGATGTAAACTATAAACACCAATTGCATAACAAGGCTGTCCTGATGGGCAGCCTTGTTTGTTTGCATTAATTATGAATCCGAAATTCTTATTTGAACTAACTTTGATTAAAATACCGTGGTATGATAAACGTTGCAATTAATGGATTTGGCAGAATAGGACGCGTTACGTTGCGTGTAATGCTTGAGCGAAAGGACTTCAATATCGTAGCGATAAACGATTTGACGGATGCGAAAACTTTAGCGCACTTGTTTAAGTACGATTCCGTGCATGGCCGATTTAAAGGCGATGTGCATCATGATGGCGATGCATTAATCATTAATGGTAAACGCATTCCGGTAACTGCTGTGAAAGATCCTACAGAGTTGAATTGGAGCGCAGTGAATGCAGACATTATTATTGAATCAACAGGAAAATTTTTATCGAGAGAAAAAGCGATGTTACACATTGCTGCAGGTGCGAATAAAGTTGTGTTGTCTGCTCCACCTGAAAGTTCGGATATTAAAGCTGTAGTGCTTGGAGTAAATGATCACATTATCTCATCCGATGATATTATCATTTCAAATGCTTCCTGCACAACCAATTGTGCGGCACCCATGATTAAAATTCTGGATGACAATTGGGGTATTGAGGATGGTTACATTACAACCGTGCATTCGTACACCGGCGATCAACGCTTACATGACGCACCGCACAAAGATTTACGTAGAGCACGTGCAGCAGCAGTTTCTATGGTGCCAACCTCAACAGGAGCAGCGAAAGCAATTACAAAAATATTTCCGCACCTCACCGGTAAGTTGGGTGGTTGTGGAATTCGTGTTCCTGTTCCGGATGGTTCGTTAACAGATATCACCTGTCAATTGAATAAACTTCCAAGCGTGGAAGAAATCAATGCAGCCTTTAAAGCTGCGGCAAACGGAGAACTAAAGGGCATTATGGAATACACCGAAGATCCGATTGTGTCTATTGACGTTGTGGGAAATCCGCATTCGTGTTTGTTTGATCCGGGTTTCACTTCGATAGTTGGAAATATGGTAAAGGTATTCGGTTGGTATGATAACGAATACGGTTACTCCAGTAGATTAGTGGACTTGATCAAGAAGATTGCTTAATCTTCGAATTTTTTTAATTCACAAGTTGTACCGTCGAATACAGCATAAGTGTTGTATTTTATCCAATCGCCTAGATTGATGTACGTGGAATGATCACCGATTGGTTTTTGGAGTGGAAGATGCCGATGCCCGAATACAAAATAATCATAGTGTTTGGTGCGAATGACATCGTTGCAATAACGCACTAAAAATTCTTTGTCATCGCCGGTGTAGGCGCGTTCGGTTTCTTTTTTGTCATATCCTTTGCGCGAAAAATATTCCGCCAAACCTAATCCGAAATTAGGATGAAACCGCGCGTAAAGCCATTGCGCAAAAGAATTCCTGAAAACCGATTTGATGAATTTATAACCGTGATCACCGGGTCCTAAACCATCACCGTGACCAATAAGGAACTTCTTGCCGTTCCATTCACGTTCTATCGGAGCATGGTAAAGTTTAACGCCACATTCTTGCACCAAATAACCGAACATCCACGTATCGTGATTACCGGAAAATACGTGAACAGGAATGCCGCGATCGGTTAGGCTTGCAATTTTTCCGAGCAGGCGTACAAATCCTTTCGGAGCAGCTCGCTTGTATTCGAACCAAACATCAAACAGATCACCGACAAGAAAAATTTCTTGTGCATCGTGTTCAATAGTTTCCAACCATCGAATGATTCTCTTTTCTCTGATCAGAGAGTTGGCATGATCAGGTATTCCGAGATGAAAGTCGGATGCAAAATATATTTTACCTGATCCTGCACTCATGCTTACAAACCAATCATGTTAGTGATATTGGAAGGATTGAATCGTCCGATATTAAATGTGAATCGAATCTGATTGCCATATCCTAAACCGACAGCTTCGTAATAGTTTTGAATATCCTGAGACAGCAACAGCGGGAAGTACACGTCCATGAAGTTGTTGATGACAGCGACTTTCAAACCGGCATTATAAATAAACGATTCACTGCCACGACCGTCTTCTCCGCACATTCCGGCATCAGCATAAATATGAACCTTACTTAACCATTTGTTTTTGAATGGCAGTTCTGCGTCCATATTAAATGCAATTAACCAGCGAGCGCTTTGTCCCACAGGAGAGTAGATTTTAAAACCACCATCTTGCTCTACCATCTGTTGTGCCAGCAATCCTGTTGTTTCAGAACGTCCGAGGAACGTATGATCATATAAGTAGTCGTGGTTACCAATGCCTAAAGGGCCCCAGCCACTCATTCGGAAACGATATGGTCCTGCGTTAGTGGTATCGATGAACACTCCCGCAAATGCACGGAAATTAATGCTTTTTCGTGCGCTGTAGGTAATGGAGTAATGAGCCTCCATCATTAGCTTCGACATATTGTCACCTTGTTGGTAACGCACAGAGAAATCGTAAGGATGAATATTTCTATTATTCTTTAAGCTGTACTGTGCTTCATAGAACATACGCTCCTTGTTGCCGATGTACCATGTAAATCCTGATAAATCAGTGTTGTAAACTGTACGAATTTCTTGAGTTTTCACATACACGCCGCGCAAAGAAACGGTTTGGTTAATCGGACTACGCAAGCGTTTTTTCTTTATGTCGAAAGTGATTTCCGGATTGGCTTTCATCCATCGTAGCTCGCGATCAGGAGCAGCATCGAGTGGGTGATCAGCAGGTTTCACTTTGTAGTCGTGGAAGGAGTTGAACGTACCTCCGAAGCGTATATGCGTAAATACTTTTTCAGGATACGCATGAAAGAATAAGCTTCCATTACCAACTAGAGAAGAACTGCCCACACTATACAATGGAACAGCACGCCACTCTAATTTCTTGCCCGGTAATACCTGATTGTATAACGCAGCTCCAATCATCAGTTTATCATAGTTGTTCCAACCAATTGCCGGCGCCCAGAATAATTGAGTTCGCTCCGGATTATCCAAACTACCGATGAACTGAAGCTTGAAAGGTTCTGTTTTCTTAACAAGACCCTTTGTCTTGATGCGATTATTTTTTCTGTTAATCTCCGGCATGTCTTCCGGTTGATCGATGATAAAATAGTCGGCATCAACCATCGGGAACATTAAATCTTTTTCACCGGTAAATCCTTCGTACCACTTCTGCATTACAACTTTTCCATCTTTCACTGCACATACAAGTACTGGACCGGCAATGTCACCTTTATTAACAACTTCTACTTCCCATTCATTGCCTTCTTTCTCCACTTCGTTGATTTTATAATCCAGCAACTTCGTAGTGCCGATCATGTCATCAAAAAACCAACTTAAATTCTTACCGGAAATTTCTTCAAATGTTGCGCGTAAGTCGGATGGTTGTGGATGCTTGAAATGCCAGCGATCGAAGTACGTGCGGAAGCATTTGTCGTAGAGTGAATCGCCGAGGTATCCACGCAGATAATCAAAACAAACAGCTGATTTGGAATACATGATAGCGCCATAGTTGATGGAAGTAAAATCTGCGGAATGCATCTCACAAGGTTGATCAACATTAGTTCGTGCCACAAACGAATACAACAAATAGTATTGTGCTTTTTGCTTATAACGACTCAAATCAAAAATGCCTTCAATGGGTTTGCTGTTTACTAATGTGCGTTCAGGATATTTCGTTTCATTGTAGCGTAATTCATTGGCAGAATTAATTCCCTCATCGAGCCAACCGTGCACACGTTCATTGCTGCCCAACATGCCATAAAACCAGTTGTGTCCTATCTCGTGCATGATTACCGTCTCCAATAAAAACGCGCTACCTACACCGCCGATAACCGTGATGTTAGGATATTCCATTCCGCCTCCCGCACTTAAAGCACCGTCTACAGCAGTAGCATGGTTGTATGCGTAATCACCATTCCATAATGAGTAATAATAGATGGCATCATTTAAGTATTGAATACCGTCTTTCCACAAATTGCCATATTGATTAGTAAACATCACCCATGTAGAAACGGTGCGACCGCTATGAGGTAACTTCACTTCACCCTTCAATACATGGTAACGCTTATCGCAAAACCAGGCAAAGTCATGAACGTTTTCCTGATGAAAGTGAATAGTTTTCGACTCATTGGATGATGCCGGATAATCTAATTTTTTCTTGTCATAGAAAGAAATGGTTTTAGTTTCCTCTGCCTTCTTATTAAGGAAATCAATTTCTTCCGGATTATTTTGAATATCACCGGTTGCGCCCAATACATAATTCTTGGGCAAAGTGATGTGCACATCATACGTGCCAAACTCCGAATAGAATTCACCTTGATCGAGATAAGGCATTTCATTCCAGCCATTCACATCGTACACAGCAGGCTTCGGATACCATTGTGTAATTTGATATTGCTGATCAATATGACCGAGGCGAGAGAATTTTCCGCTAGGAATCTTTACATGGAATGGAGTTGTGATTATAATTTTTCCGCCCGGATTAAGCGGTTTATTCAAAATGATTTTGCAAATATCGATATGCTCCGGATGTGCTTCCATCTTTACCGCAGCACCATCAACTTTGAAATCGAGACTGTCTATATACCCGCGCTCTTCATCTTTAGCATAATGGAAATTCAACTCTCCGTTTTCAGTGAGTTGTTTGCCTAAAGCGGTTTGGTTATTCTTGTATGCATTGGGCCACAAATGAATGTAAATAAACGTCAACTGATCGGGAGAGTTGTTGGTGTATTCCATTTCCTCGTATCCGTGCAATTCATGTTTCACGTCATTCAGTTTCACTTTGATGTCATACTTCACGAATTGCTGGAAGTATGGTTTTTGCGCATACATTGTTATGCATGTGCTCAATGCGAGTGTAGCAACAAGAATCTTTTTCATAATAGCTGTTTATAGAATACTATTTACGATTTGCAAAAAGTTCATCAAGACGCTGACCTAATGCAGGGCCTCTTAAATCACGGTCAATAATTTTGCCTTCTTCATCCAAAAGCAAAGTTTTCGGAATGCCCTGGATGCGGTATTGCTGCACCACGGGAGATTGCCAATACATCAAATCACTAATGTGCCATGGCCAAACTAATCCATCTTTCTTGATGGCTTCTGTCCATGCATTTTTTTCTTTGTCTAAAGAAACACTGAAAACATCAAATCCTTTTGATTTGTATTTGTTGTAATTCGCAACCACGTTAGGTAATTCCTGACGGCAAGGGCCACACCAGGATGCCCAGAAATCGAGCAGCACGATTTTTCCTCGCGTTTCGCTGAGTTTCATTTGCTTTCCTTCCGGGTTGTTCATGATAATATCCGGTGCAACAGATCCTTTGCAAAACGGTTTTTCGCGATCCACATATTCACGTAACAACTTTACGTTTGGCGCTTCAGCAAAATCCTTTTCGATTGCAAGTAATGTTTTTTCCCAGTACTCCATGTTATCAAACGGATCCAGCAAGCGTAATGCAGGAATGTTTGCAAATGACGCAGGGTGAGCATCGATGAACGACTTTACCCAAGTGATGCCTTCGTTATTTAAAACAGTAATACGATCTTGAGTGCTATTGAACAATGGTTCGATAACTTCCTTTTCGTACTTACGCATTTCAACGGTGTCTTTCATGATTTCAATCTGAAGTTGAAATGCACGTTGCAAGGAATCCAATCGACCCATCAACGGTTGACGTTTCTTTTCGTATTCGGCAAAGTAATTATTGAATTCTTCAAAATGTTTGGTGTCTTCAGTTCCTTCCGTTTTTACCGAGTATCCGAAATTTTTAATATCTGCGGTTAATTTACACGTGTCACCGGGTTTTAAAATAATTGTAGCGAACTGATTCTGATCCTTTGCCACATTAATATTATAAAAACCTTTATGCGACAAAGTCGGACGAAATTCAAAAGAGCCCTCTTCGCCAGTAATAGTTGAATCCAACACTTTGAAATCACGCTGACTTACGTCCACCAGATAAATGGTATCGCCGGCGCTGTTGGTCAACGTTCCTTTAACAACAGTGTTTCCTCCGGTTCGCTCGGTTGTGCCATCTCCACACGCCCATGCTGCAATGCTAATTCCGAATGCGAGAATTAATTTTTTCATATCAGTTTTGTTCTAGTTCTTTTTTCAATAATTCAGTAGTGACTTTCGGATCTGCCTTGCCTTTCGAAGCCTTCATCACTTCGCCCATAAACATTCCCAATAGGCCGACTTTACCACCGCGATATTCGGCTACTTTTTCCGGATACTTGGCAACAACTTCTTTCACCACCACCAACAATGTATCGGTGTTACTTTCCTGAATCAAATTGTCGCGCTCCGCAATTTCATTTGCCGTCCATTCCGGATGCTGCACCATTTGCGGAAATATTTTCTGACTTGCAACACTGAAACTTACTTTGCCCGAGTCGACCAATGCAATAAGTTCTGCAAGTCGTTTTCCTCCAAATGATAGTTGAGAGATATGCATGGCATTTTCGTTCAGCCATGATTTCACAGGCCCCATAACCCAGTTGGCTGCAGCTTTTGCGTTGCTAGCGTGTTTCAATACATCTTCAAAGTACAATGCTATTTCTTTGGCGTCGGTTAAAACGGACGCGTCGTAAATAGAAAGCTGTAACTCTTGCGTATATTTTTTTACCAACTCGTCAGGCAATGGAGGAAGTGTCGACTTCACCCGCTCAATTTCCTTTTCGGTAACTATCACCGGCAATAAATCAGGCTCAGGGAAGTAACGATAATCGTTCGCCGCTTCTTTACTTCTTAGTGAAAATGTTGTTCCAGACGGAGCATCAAAACTTCGTGTTTCGGTGTCTATACTTCCGCCGGCTTCCAAAATATCAATCTGACGAATGATCTCGTGTTCAATTGCTCGTTTTACATTTGAAATCGAGTTCATGTTTTTTACTTCCACTTTGCGACCGAATTGCGGAGCACCTTTTATCCGCACGGAGATATTCGCATCACAACGTAAAGAACCTTCCTCCATGTTACCGTCACAGATATCGAGATAACGCACCAAACGACGCACTTCCGTCAAATACTTGTATGCTTCGTCAGCACTGCGCAAGTCAGGTTCAGTAACAATTTCAAGCAACGGAACACCCGCACGATTCAAGTCTACAAGCGTATCCGTTAAATCTACATCGTGCATACTTTTTCCGGCATCCTCTTCCATGTGAATGCGGTGAATGCCGATGCGCTTGGTTTCAGTTTCGCTGAGTTTAATATCAATATAACCGTTGGTGCAGATCGGGGTTTTATCCTGTGTGATCTGATAACCTTTTGGCAAATCGGCATAGAAGTAATTCTTTCTGGCGTATTCGTTGCGTTCACGAATCGTGCAATGTGTTGCTAACCCTAAGCGTATCGCAAATTCAATAACCGTTTTGTTGGCCAGAGGTAATGTTCCGGGCAAACCTAATGTTACGGGACTTACAAGCGCATTGGGCATAGCGCCATAAGCAGCTTCATCGTTGCTGTAAGCTTTGGTTTTTGTTAAAAGTTGGGTATGTACTTCGAGGCCGATAACTGCTTCGTAAGTATCGTATATGGACGTAGTGCTCATTAGTTTATTTAAGACCTGCGAATTTACTGAAAATGCGCGATCTGCAGGTCTTAAAATACGTGAATAAGGCAATTATTCAAGCCTATGAAGTTGACTTATTGAACTAAGGTGATCCGCTCCAATAAATCATGAAGATCCCTGTTCAAGACATTGATGAATTCAGTGTCGGATTGTACGATTTCAAGTACGAAAAAAGCCTGATTTTTCGAAGAATACACATAGCATCGTTTGATTAGCAAAATGGATTGATCCTGTTGTGTGATGCGTGAAGCCACTGTGTATGTTTCGTATCCTGCGGTTGTTTTGCCGCGTGTTCCCGGATCGGTTAACGTTGAGCTGATGGCACCTGAATGCAGAATCATGAAGTTGTAATCAGCTCGGGCCACTAAGTGAAAACTGTCTTGTAAAACAACTTTCGCATAACTCATCATAATTCCTTCGCCTGCGTGCTGATGTTCCGGAGTCCAGAACAAACATTCCTGCCCGTCGGTTTCTACGCGCATTCCGCTCGTAAGACACATGTTCATGCTCCACGGTTCGAAGTTGAAAAATGAACCTGTACACGTGTTGTTCAATTGTAATGAAGCCGGAGAGAATTCATCCTTTCCGGGTTGTACCAGCCAGATGTAGTCGAATAATGCATGTCCCGGTCCTTCGCAGAATAGCCCGAATTCATTATTGCCGGGCTGCACCAGAGCATGTTCGTATACCGGAATATTATTAATAAAATAAAATGTTCGGTTTAATTCGTAATTATAATTAATGCGCAGATAATTAACTCCGTCTTTGCGAATAGCATCGTGTTGTACCGGCGCAATAACATGTTTGGCTGTATCATCTTTCATCACAATAACGATGAATTCATGGTTGGCCGTAATGCCAAAGTATTGGTACGTAGAATCGTTGACATAGCCTACCATAATTCCGGCAGAATTTTTTTTATTGGCCGACGTGTACGATACACCACATTCTGCGCGGAACGACATGTTAGGTGCGATGGAGGCATGCAGAAAGGAACTCCAGGTTTTTTCTCCGCTTGTTTTTACGGATAAAAATCCTTGTGTTAGTTCTGTGTGAACGTCAGCTGTTTTCTTTAGCGTCCAGTTATTGGAATTATCTGAAAAGCCGTCGAACGAATTAAATTGTGCCCGCAGGGTGAAATTGACAAAGAGTAAAAAAAGAAAAATAAGGTAGCGCATTAAAACATAGATAATTGAGGATTACCGGCATCCGGATTAAAGTCGGACAGGTTCCAGTTTATTTTATTTTTATTAAAATTTAATTTATGCGTAAGTATGGAAAATTGTCTATTTAAACTTTCTGCTAACGGACCTTCACCTTTCATTCGCACATTAAATCTGCTATCATTCACTTGCCCTCCATGCAGTTCTTTAATTTGATTCCAAACTTTGTCACTTCTGTCGGGAAAGTAATTGTCCAGCCAATTTCTGAAAAGCGGTGCTACTTGTCCGTTTAAGCGAATCATATTAAAAGACGCAGTTGTAGCTCCGGCGTTGGCTGCCTGTTGTAAAACTTCCGGCATTTCGTTGCTATTTAACGCAGGAATTACGGGAGCGAATAACACACCGGTTGCAATTCCGGCTTCGCTTAACGCGCGAATAGTTTCTATACGTTGAGCATAAGTGGACGTTCTGGGTTCCATTTTACGCCGCAGGTTCTCGTCAACACCGGTTACACTAATCATTACCATCACAAGGCGATGTTGCGCCATTTCGCACAAAATATCCATATCCCTTTTGATTAACGCATTTTTTGTGATGAGTGCAACGGGATGTTTATACTTCAGAAATACTTCAAGAAGCCGCCGTGTGATTTTTAATTCCCGCTCTGCAGGTTGATAACAATCCGTATTGCCTGAGAACATTACAGGTTGAGGCGTGTGATTTTTATTGGATAATTCTTTAATTAATAATTCCGGTGCATTTTTTTTGACAATAATTTTTCGTTCAAAATCAAGGCCTGCACTTAGTCCCCAATATTCGTGCGTATTTCGCGCATAGCAGTACACACAGCCGTGCTCGCAGCCCTGGTAAGGATTAATGGATAACGGAAATAAATCAGGCGAAGAAACTTTGTTTAAAATTGTTTTTGGGAACGTCTCCATCAAAGTCGTTCGTTCGTCCATCAACAAAGGTTCTTCACCTTCGTAGGCTAATGTGTGCGATTTCTCAAAACGATTGTGCGGATTAAATCCGGCGCCTCTTCCTCGGAAGTTGCTATAAATATGCGCATCGTCGTTCTGATCGGACACGCTTATTTTGTTTTAACTAATTGTGTTGATGAACGGAATGTGTCACCGGTAATGATAATGTGATAAGCTCCCGGAGTTAATAAAGCTGCTTCAACTTCCAGTAATGAAGTGCCCGAAGGCTGAAATGTTGCACCGCTAATTACTTCACGACCACTAACATCCACAATGCTGTATCGAATATTTTGTGATTCGGAAAGGGCTATGCTTACCGAAAAATTCTCGTTAAACGGATTGGGATAAGCAGCAACTGCAACTGTACTATGATTATCGGGAACACTTGCTAAAATAGCCTGTGAGATATCCAGCACATAAAGGCCATTTTGCATATCTGACGCGATTAACAAGCCTGAAGGCAAATCGGTATAAGCACCCCAGCAGCCGTGATAGTTGGCAGTGTAATTGGGAGCATTCACTAATGTGTCTGTATCGAAATATCCGATACGAACCACATTGTACGGATCGGTGATATTAAAAATTTGAACACCGTCAGTATAATTCGCTCCAATTAAAACATCGTTGCCAATAATGTACGGGTTATGTGGCGTATTTCCTTGGTTGGAGCGGAATACAGACGTTACGGTAACATTGCCCAAATTAGAGACATCAACAGCTTTAATGCCACGCGCATCAGGAACTTCATCCATAAAGATGAGTGTATTTCCGTTGCCTGTTAAAAAGGAGCTGTGGTTATAACCTTGTTCCGGATAGCTGGTTAAGCGTACTAATTCTGTGAATGTATTTGCCAGTGTGTCAAATTTGTAAATAAACAATCCGTCGAAGCCACCGGAGACATAGCAGGTGTCGTTACGAACAAACATATCGTGGACGGTAGCGGGTGTAGTATAAAACTGATTAAGGGTAGAAAGCAATTGCGGTTGCTCGGGGTTTGCAAGACTATAAACTGCCATAGAATAGTATTGCGAATTTCCCGCCATTGTAACGCTACCACCATAAAGTTTGTCCCCATCCACATAAATCGTATGACAACGTTCAAAGTAGGTAGTCCCATCATGAATAACGTGAATGGAATCGGGGAGGTATTGCATATCTATTATCTGAAATGCATTGTTTCCTCCATCATCACTTACGATATAGCAATAGTTTTTGTACGTCTTTACCTCATGCCAGATGTGATCTTGCTGACGTCCCGGTAAATATCCAACTTGAACAGGAGTAGCGGGATTTGTTACGTCAATGAAATAGCAACCGGTTGATGATCCCATAATAGCGTACTCTCTGTTGGTGGAGTCATCATGCCAACCCCAGATACCTTGAAAGCGTATGCCGTAAACCGGCTCGGCGGGTTCTGTTGGGTTTACCCAATGACCAACTAAAGAGATGTTTTGCGCGTTATAACTTTGTGCAATTGCACTTAACGATAACAAACTGATAAATGTAATCGCGGTTACTAATTTCATAATATTTATTTATAAACGTGCAATCATTTCTTTCATTAAACCGGTCATTTTTTTCTCGGCAACAAGAGCAACCTTTTGAACTTCTTCGTGTGTTACCTCAATAATTTTTCCGGGAACTCCGAGATCCGTAATTACGGAGATACCAAATACCGGAATATTCATATGACGTGCAGCAATAACTTCAGGTACAGTGCTCATGCCAACCGTATCCGCACCCAGCACACGGATGAATTTATATTCCGCAGGAGTTTCAAAAGTAGGACCACTTAATCCTGCATAAATTCCTTGCTGAGTGGAGATGCCTAATTCACCCGCGATTTGTTTGCATAAAGCAATCATAGATTTATCATACGCTTCACTCATGTCCGGGAAGCGTGGTCCGAAACGCTTGTCGTTAGGTCCAATAAGAGGATTGGAAGGAAAAAGATTAATATGATCATCGATGATCATTAGGTCACCAATCTCAAAATTCGGGTTAACACCTCCACTCGCGTTGGACACAAAAAGTCTTTTAATTCCTATAAATTTCATTACACGCACCGGAAACACTACCTGTTGCATGTCGTAGCCTTCATAAAAGTGAAAGCGTCCTTGCATGGCTACCACTTTTTTACCGCTCAGTATTCCGAAAATTAATTTCCCGGAATGTCCTTCTACCGTGGAAACCGGGAAGTTGGGAATAGTGTCGTAAGGCAGCACATGCTCTGCTTGTATTTCGTGAACAAGCCCACCAAGTCCTGTTCCCAGGATGATACCCGTTTCCGGTTCAAATCCTTTTGTTTTTTCTTTAATGAATGCAGCAGTTGCTTCAATAGTTTCGTAGGAGATCATAAATGATTTGATTAAATTGGGTTTCGTCTTCGGGACTAAACGTCACTTCGATGGGTTGTACTAGCGTGAATGCTTTAATTTTTTCGAACGAAGGAAGCCGTGTTAAACGAACCGCATCTTTTTGAGTTGTGATGATGAATTTTATAGTTGATGATAACGATTCAAATTTAGTCAATACTTGTTCGATATCAACATCTGAGAACAAATGATGATCGGGAAAAGTAAGAAGTTCGCATTTGATTACAATGGACCGAACATAACGTTCCAAGTCGGCCGGATTGGCAATTCCTGAAACGATAATTACCCCTGCATCAGATGGCAATTTGACCGATGCATGATCATCAATTGTGCGCATATCACCATAGTGCAGTTTGCTAAAAAATAGTGCCTGATTTTTATCAAGCTCCAGTTCTTTGCTAATAGCGCTTCGTTCTATAGAAGTTAATGTTTCCGGACATTTGGTAACCACCACAACATCTGCACGATTTTTTCCAGATGCCGGTTCGCGTAAGCGTCCCGCGGGTAATACCCAATCTCTGGTGAACCGCTTATTGTAATCCGTTAATAGAATTTGTAAATGCGGTTGAATTTTTCGGTGCTGGAATACATCATCCAAAACAATGACCTCTGTTTTGGGAAAGTGCTTCATAATTTCATAAACGCCGTGTACCCGATGCTCATCTACTGCAACTGGACAGGATTCGGAAAATTTGAATCGAAATTGTAAAGGTTCGTCACCCACCTGATCTGCCGTGTCTGCCGCTCTTACCCATCGAAAGCCCGTTGTTTTTCTACCATAACCACGACTGAGTGTTGCCACGTTGAAATCGTTCTGCAATAACTTGACGATGTATTCTACGTGTGGAGATTTTCCGGTTCCGCCGACACTCAAATTACCAACCCCAATAAGTCGGGGTGTTTTCATTGATGTTGAAGCTAGAATTTTGGCGTCGTACAATTTATTCCTAAGCCACATGATTGCTCCGTAAACAGCAGAAAAGGGAAGAAGTATAATTTGTATCGGTGACATGGGTAACGAAGATACGGCTTCCGCTTTGTTATTCGGAATTACAGTGCTTTTGACTTAGATAATAATTGCACAAAAGAAATTGCAGCATTTACGGTAAATTCGCAGTATGAAAGTATCTGAAGTAGTTGCGTTTCTTGAACATTGGGCTCCACCTTCTTTTCAGGAATCGTATGATAACAGTGGATTATTGGTTGGTGAACGCCACATGGAAGTGCGTGGTATTACCGTTTGTCTGGATGTTACAGAAGC
>JAJTEY010000031.1 GCA_021299855.1 Bacteroidota bacterium
CAACAACCGCATCGAACACTTCGGTTTGCGTGGGCGACAGTGCGACGCTGACCGCAAGCGGCGCAACATCATACACATGGACGCCGGGCAACTTAACAAGTTCGTCTGTATCGGTTAATCCATCTACAACAACGACGTACACCGTTACCGGCGTGGACGGCTCGGGATGTCAAAACACCGCAACTGTTACCGTTGTCGTGAACGCCTTGCCTAACGTAGCGGCCACAGCTTCATCCGCATCAATTTGTCCGGGCTCAACAGTAACGCTGACTGCATCCGGAGCGTCGTCTTATGTATGGCAGCCGGGCAATGCAACAGGAGCTTCTCTTGTTGAGCAGCCGGCAACAACAACAACATACACCGTAATTGGAACCGACGCGAATGGTTGTGATAACTCAGGAACTGTAACGGTGAACGTGAATAATGCTCCTGTTTTAACGGCTACCGGAAACACCACGATTTGTCCGGGAGAGCAAACAACACTTACTGCAAGTGGAGCGGTATCTTATGTGTGGCAGCCCGGCGGTCAAACAACAGCAACAATTGCAGACACGCCTTCAACTACAACAACATACACAGTAACCGGAACGGATAGCAATGGTTGTACTTCAACAACAACTATAACCGTAACTGTGGGCACCAACCCTGCAACTCCTGCGGTAACTGTTAACGGTAACATTCTTACTTCAACCGTTACCGGAGCTTCTTACCAGTGGTTCTTAAATGGCGTGCCTCTTGTTGGTGAAGTGAATCAATCTACAACTGCACTAACTCCGGGATCATACACTGTTGAGGTTTATGATGCGAACGGTTGTGCTTCCGGTCAATCTGCTCCTGTGGTAATTACAGGTGTTGATGCGGCTGCGGCTACAACTCAACTCGCAGTTTATCCAAATCCGACAAGCGGCATGATGATATTGACTTTGGGTCAATTAAAAGATCCTAAGTACGTGCTTGAAGTTCATAATGCTTTAGGTCAAATTGTGTACCGTGAACAACTGAACGTTTCCGGACCTTCTATGCAGAAAGAATTAAACCTTGGTATCTATGGCGCCGGTGTTTATGAAATTCGCATCGTTGGCGAAAACTCGTCAACGCTCTTGCGCGCTGTTGTTCAATAAAGTTTGAATGCTTCTTAAAAGGGCGGCTTTTCAGTCGCCCTTTTTTATTCTCCGATTGTAATACCGATATTGCCACTCGCTTATCACAATTATGAAAAGAATCGCTATCGTAACCGCGCTTATCATTTCCGGCACAACGCTTCTTCACGCTCAAACGCGGATAGAGGAATTTAAAAGATTACTGACCCGAGTGCGCATGAAGAAGGTGACAGATCTTTCAGCCAACAACCTCAACTGCGGTAGTTTTTATTTACATCTAACAATCCGAATTCCGAATACGGACGCTATTCTTTTGAAATGCATTTTCCATAATCCAGTTGAAGAATAAATGTTAGTCGAGGTATTATCTTGCACAACAGGATATGTAACATTAGGAAATTAAAAAATACAGGTAAAATTGATAAACACAGAAGAAATAGAAGTAATCGCTGACATTAATGTAATTTCGTGGCCAACACTCCACAGATTAGTAACAGACAACTATTTGCTTCGTGTTAATTTTGGTGGACGTGAATGTGTGGTACGAATTATTAAATAAGAAGAATGAAATCTATACTTTCCGGTATACTGGTGCTGTGTACATCAGTTGGCTATACACAATGGACTGCTGTTCCATCAGGCACAGCAGAAGATTTAACGACTATATCATTTGCTAATTCCACTGTTGGATTAAGTTGCGGTAAACTAGCCGCTTCGGGACATTCTATTGTTATCAGAACAACTGATGGCGGTGCAACGTGGACGACAAATCAAGCGGCTTTATCCGGAGTAGTTCGTGACATCGCTATGCATTCGGGGGGAAATGCAGTAATTGTAGGGGACAGCGGGCGTATTTACACGTCATCCGATTACGGTGATACTTGGGCAAATCAAACGGCATTTACAAGTACTCAGTTAACTGCAGCACAATTTATCAGTAATAATTTGGTGTTGTGCGGGGATGGAGCAGGCAATCTCTACGCATCAAATGACGGTGGCATTAACTGGACTGCTACAGACACCGCTTTTGACGTTCGTGTTAACGAACTTCATTATCAAAACAACTTGTTATGGTTATCCGGAGAAGGCGGGATATTAGCGTCATCTGCAGACACCGGAAATAGTTGGCAAGTTTATTCGCAACCGTATTTCGGTTTTTTCTCGGGTAACGGGATTGCTGTATTTGATACTGTTGGATATGCCGTGAGCGATTATGGTTTTGCGGTAAAATATAGTCCCACTTCGGGTTGGTCATCCTTAACAATTCCTTCAGCAAATACACTGAATTCAGTAGCATCAAGCAATTTATTAAGCGCGGTTATCATCGGAAATAATGGATTTATTTACCGTACCGAAGATGGGAATAACTGGATCGATGAAACGTATTCCAATACAACGATTAACCTTACAGATGTTACTTATGTTGATGCTGCAACTGCGGTTATTTGCGGCACAGACGGTACTGTTCTGAAAAGCACGAATGATATCTCAGGGATTTCAGACGATAATACTGTTGTAGCCATCAGATTATATCCAAACCCTGCGACTAACGGCATAACGCTACAAAGCAATCAAAACATGAAGCAAATTTTCATTTTTGATGTCTACGGGAAGTTGGTTGCATCTGAATCAATCTTGCAGGAAACAGCCTACATTAATATAGAACATTTACATGCCGGCATGTATCTGCTGCGAGTAGAAACAGAGAGCGAAACTTCCGTAATGCCGTTTATTAAGCAATAATTTTTTTTCCGCGACTGTATCTTTTTGTTGCCGTTTGTCATTAGGACGATAAATCAAAACTTATCGACTATGGCAGGCGGCAAACTTTCTCCACGACAAAAAATGATAGGCATGATGTACCTAGTACTGACTGCGCTATTAGCACTTAATGTTTCCAAGGAAATACTGGATGCATTTGTTACCGTAAACAAAGGACTTGAAACCACGGCAGCCAGCTTCGATCGCGGCATTGGGCAACTTTATTCTGAATTTGATCAGAAAAAGAGTATTGATCCTTTGCGAATGCAACCAACCTGGGAAAAAGCCCAGCGCGTAAAAGCGCTTTCAAAAAAGTTGAATGAGCGAATAGATCTTTTAAAGAAGAGACTTATCCGAGAGACCGAAGGATATGTGAATCATGAAGGAGACACCATTCATTTACAGTATGTCAACTCCAAGGATAATTACGACATACCGACCAACATTATGATTGGCGCGTCAGAAGACGGCAGCAAAGGCGAAGCAAGAAACTTAAAACAAGAACTTCGACACTATCAAAATGATTTACTGTCATTACTTAGAGAAGATGTGCGAAAAGACATACACTTCAGTTTCGACATAGAAGATCCGAAAGATGGCGGTGATTTAAAGACGTGGGAATTGAAAACCTTTTACCACACGCCACTCGCTGCAAGTGTGACTATTCTGTCCAAAATTCAGGATGATGTTAAAAGTGCTGAGCAAGATGTTTTAAATGCATTGATGCGCGAAACGGAAAGTGAAACAGCTAGGGAAGGTGTTTTCGAATATTCAGGAACTATAAAAATGACCACACCGAAAGGAAAACAACTTTCATATCCATTCGCTTCTTCATACATCGTTGCGCGACCAACATTAACGGTAAGTGCAGATAAAATGAATGTGATGTACACCGGTTTAAAGAATCCAATTTCGGTTTCCGTTCCTGGAGTTGCTAATGAGAATGTGACTGTTACATGCAGCAATGGAACTCTTTTAAAGTTGGGTAATGGTAAGTACGAGGTACAGTCTCCTCAACCCGGTAAATCTATTGTAACCGTTACCGCAACGTTGCCTTCGGGAGAGAAAAAAAGTATGGGCACGATGGAGTTTCGTGTTAAACGATTACCCAAACCTGAAGTAACAATTAGCGGCGTGATGGGAACAAGAGCAACAGCAGCCCAACTAGGAGTATCTCCCGGCATTGTTGCAGTTTATCCGAATACTGAATTCGAAGATGCTAAGGTTCGCACCACTTCATTTCGTATTGAAGCTTATCAAAATGGTGTCGCCGTAATTGCGACAACAATAAACGGCAACATGTTCACTGCTGCATTGCAAGGTCAATTTCGATCACTACGAAAAGGAACCAAAGTTTATATTACAGAAATTAAAACTTCAGGCCCCGATGGTTTAGGTACAGCAAGCGACATCAGTATTACGATTCAATAGTTTTTTTGCTTCCAAAGCCCGGGATTAGTTCTGTTATACGGAGATTTAACACTACTTGTAGAGTACTACTGAATTGGTAAATCGTTTAACGGAATTCACACAACTTAACTGATAATTAATGTGTTAGTTTTCATTATCTTTGAAACTGTTAAGTCATTATAATGATTACGATAAGAAATGTTTACGTTTTAGTTTTAACCACAATCACGTTACTTACTGTGCAAAGCAACGTATTACGTGCGCAGTTGCAAGTAAACACCGCAGTAACCGCAAACCAACTGGTGCAATCACTAATTGGAAGTGGAATTACCGTTTCGAACGTGCAATTGAATTGTCCTACAGGTGCATTCGGTTCATTCAGTAATGGCAATACGACTAATCTTGGCATCAACTCAGGTATTATTCTTACTTCCGGAACTGCAGCAGTAGGCGGACCTGCAACGGGAAGTGCCAGTCAATGTTGGGGAACTACTGCAAATGATCCCGACTTGATTGCAATTGATCCAACTGCCACTAATGATGTTTGTATTCTGGAGTTTGATATTATTCCTCAGTGTGATTCTTTGGAGATTCGATTCGTGTTCGGCTCGGAAGAGTACCCAACATTTGTAAACTCCATTAACGATTTGTTTGGCTTTTTCGTAACAGGTCCTAATCCTGCAGGGGGAAATTATACTTCGTTAAATATCGCGACGTTGCCTGTTGCCGGAAATCCGCCGGTTTCAATTAATACTGTGAATAACGGAAATGCGAATACAGGTCCGTGCACGAATTGCCAGTTTTATGTCAATAACATAGGTGGCCCATGGATTTTATATGATGGCATGACTACCGCTATTACTTCACGGTTGTGGATGGTGCCATGCCAGAGCTATCATTTCAAAATTGCCATCGCTGATGCGGCGGACTGTATCTTAGATTCAGGAGTATTAATTGATTTCTTAACATGTTCTTCGGCATTTACTTATACGACTGTAGATCAGCCTGACGTTTGTAATTCCTGCACCGGTAGTGCAACAGTTAATATGAGCGGTGGAATTCCTCCTTATACGTACCAATGGTTGCCAAGTGGAGGAAATGGCCCTACGGCAACAAATTTATGTGCGGGCACCTATTCTGTATTGGTAACTGATCAGGCGAGCTGCGGCATTCCTGATACAGTTGTGTTTAACATTGCGAACAACGGTTCTATTGCTGTTCAAGCGCAGCAGTCAGACGCAACGTGTTTTGGAGATTGCAACGGAAGTATAACGGTTACACCTCAAGCTGGTAATCCGCCGTTCACTTATACGTGGAGTCCGAATGTTGGTACTACTGCGACAGTTAACGGGTTGTGTGTGGGCACTTATACGGTTGATGTGGCAGACGCGACAGGATGTACTTCGCAATATACTTACAGCATCACTCAACCGACTCAATTAACCGGAACACTTACCGGCAATAACACCATTTGCGCCGGAGATCAAACAACAATAACTGCAACACCTGCCGGCGGGACAGGGCCATATACAGTAAGCTGGGACAACAGTTTACCGAATGGATTGACACAAACGGTTTCTCCGAGTGCAACGACTGTTTATACCGCCACATTCACAGATGCCAACGGATGTAATATACAGCAGAGTTTCACCGTAACGATAGCACCTGCACCTGTTGCTGCAGTAGATCCACTTGTTGGTGATTGCGCTCCGGCAACTGTAGTATTTACTGATGCATCCACCGGCGCAACCTCGTGGCAATGGGATTTTGGCGATGTAGGTTCGCCATCAAACACTTCAACGCAACAGAATCCTACTCACGTTTATTTGTCAGCCGGGACGTATAACGTAACACTGATTGTAAGCAATGCAGGAGGCTGTTCTGACACATTGTTAATTACCAATGCAGTAACCATTTCACCTGATCCTATTGCAGGAGTAACAGTTAATACTGCTACCGTGAGTGAGTTATCTCCGGAAGTAGTGTTCACGGATTTATCAAATGGTGGAACTGATTGTATTCTTTACTTCGGAGACGGCGATTCGCTTGTAGGATGCAATTTTGGAAATGTCACGCATAGTTATCCTTCAGCAGGAGTTTATACAGCAACAATGATTGTTACGAATGCCGATGGTTGTGCGGATACTGTTACAATTACTCTAGTCGTAGAGGAGGAAACTACGCTGTATGTTCCGAATGCATTTACACCCAATGGAAGCGGCATTAACGATCAGTTCTTTGCATACGGCACCAAAGTGAAAGAATTTGAACTGTTAGTATTCGACCGTTGGGGAATGCTGATCTTCCAATCCAATGACATTACAAAAGGATGGGATGGCACATTAAAAGGCAATCCTTGTCAACAAGATGTTTATGTTTGGAAAGTTACTTACACTGACCAACGAAACAAGCGCCACCGCATGATCGGTCATGTTAGCCTTATTCGCTAACTATTCTGCCACAACTTCGGTAACACCGGGAACCATACGTTTCAATAACGCTTCAATTCCTGATTTTAATGTGATGGCTGAAGAAGGACAACCGTGGCAAGATCCGCGCAATTGAACGGTCACAACACCTTCGCTAAACGATTTGAAGGTAATCAATCCTCCATCCTGCTCTACTGCCGGACGAATGTACTGCTCCAGCACTTCAACTATTTTATGTTCAGCATCTGTTTGTGGAACAGCGTGCTCAGTGAATACAGTTGTTGTAGTTTTAAACGAACTGTCCGTGTGTACTTCAGCTTGAGGCGCTTCTTCTACAGCCAATTCATTATGCAACAAGTGTTCACGAATGAACTCACGTAATTCCAAAAGAATATCGTCCCACGTAATGGAATCGCTTTTTGAAATAGTAATATAATTCGCCGAAACAAAAACGCCCTTAACAAAAGGGAATTGCAACAATTTAGCCGCTAATGGAGAACCTTTTGTTTCCTGAGCATTGGTGTAATTAGCAGTAGCCGCATCAGCAATCAGCATTCGGTTAGCAACAAATTTCATCGTTGCAGGATTCGGTGTGCTTTCAGCGTATATGACGATCGGAATAATTTTCTTTTCAGTTGTTTCCATAATGCAAAGGTAGGAAAGGATTATTTGAGGACTATCATTACAACATGAAAAGCCTACTTTTGTTTATTACAGTATGGCTAAAACAATTCACACCGAATTTCTTGTAATTGGATCCGGTATCGCAGGGCTTTCTTATGCTTTGAAAGTAGCGAACCACGGAAAGGTTATTTTGATAACTAAGGCATCAGAAGATGAGTCCAACACGAAATACGCACAAGGTGGGATTGCGGCTGTGATGTACGAGCCCGATTCATACGAAAAACATATAGCAGATACGATTGCCTGTGGTGACGGCTTGTGTGATCCTGAAATAGTGCGTTTTGTGATTCGGGAGAGTACAGAACGTGTTCAGGAGTTAGCGGCCTGGGGAGCACAATTTGATCGCAAAGAGGATGGAAATTACCAGTTAGCGAAAGAAGGCGGTCATACAGAACCACGCATTCTCCATCATAAAGACATCACCGGTTTCGAAATTGAACGGGCATTATTAGCACAGGTTAACGCACATCCAAACATTGAGATCTTCGATCATCATTTCGCTATAGATATTATCACTCAACACCATTTGGGCATTGAAGTGAACAGCAGAACTCCCGACATACAATGTTATGGCGCCTACGTATTAAACACGAATAACGGAGAGGTAGATACTGTTCTTGCTAAAATTACCCTAATGGCTACAGGCGGAGCCGGACATGTTTATGCGACAACTACAAATCCTATTATCGCTACAGGCGATGGCGTAGCGATGGTCTATCGCGCGAAGGGGAAAGTGGAGAACATGGAATTTATTCAGTTTCATCCGACATCACTTTACAATCCTGGAGAACATCCTTCGTTTTTAATTACTGAAGCGATGCGTGGGCACGGAGGAATTTTGCGCACACAGGATGGCAAAGAGTTCATGCACAAATATGACGATCGAAAATCTTTAGCGCCACGGGATATTGTTGCGCGCGCGATTGACAACGAAATGAAAATTCGTGGAGAAGATTTTGTGTACTTGGATTGCACACATCTTGATGCGGACGATTTGATTCAGCACTTCCCTAATATCCACGAAAAGTGTTTGTCGCTGGGAATAGATATGCGAAAAGATTTTATTCCCGTTGTTCCGGCCATGCATTACATGTGTGGTGGCGTGAAGGTGGACTTACAAGGCAGAAGCAGCATTGACAGACTATATGCTGCAGGCGAATGTTCGTGCACAGGATTACACGGTGCAAATCGTCTGGCATCGAACTCTCTATTAGAAGCAGTTGTATATGCGCATGCTGCCGCACAAGACAGCATTCAGCGTATTCAAGAGCTTGATTTCCGCGATGGCATTCCGCATTGGGATGCAGAAGGTACAGATGCTCCTGAAGAAATGGTCCTCATTACCCAAAGTTTGCGCGAAGTACAAACAATTATGAGCAATTATGTGGGCATAGTTCGATCTGATTTGCGTTTACGACGCGCACACGACCGACTTGAAATTTTATGGTTGGAAAATGAAGCGTTGTACAAGAAGATTACCGTTTCGCAGAAAGTGTGTGAATTGCGGAATGTGATTACAGTGGCTTATACCATTATTAAACATTCGTTGGCGCGCAAAGCAAGTTGCGGATTGCATTACAGTCTGGACTATCCGCCTGTTAAAAAAAACTAATTGCAACCGTTTAGAAGAAATAGGTTTAAATTTGATGTCATGAAAGCGACAGTTCGTTTTGCACTTGTACTTGTTCTATCTGTTATAACGTTTGTGAGCGGATCCGGATTTGTATTAGGCAAAATGATTTGTTTGAAATCCGGTAATGAGATTATTCTTCCCGGAGCCATGGAGGATTGTTGCGGTGGTGAAGCTTCCGATCAAAGTTTTATTTCAGAAAAGTGCTGTGAGATTTCGAACCTTACTATTGATCAGGAAACATTCATCAATTCCGAATCAACTCAGTTTAAAAAGATTTTACTGACAGCAGTTGTACCTGTGTTATTACCATTCACGGTTGATATTCTTTTTGCCGATTACACCTCGACTATTTCGGACTATTCGGATCGACAATATGCTCCTACTGATCCTATAAGAGCTGAACTCTGCGTATTTAACATTTAAGATTTGCTTTGAATTGTTGTGCGACGTTGACGCAACGCGCATTTAGTCTATTCATTAATTCAAAGCAACATGTATCAAAAAGTAATTTTATTATTCTTGATTTGCGCTACTTCGTATTTACGCGCGCAAATCACCGGACGTATCAGCACATCAGGCGCTGAAGCAATCCCCGGCGCCGTCATCTTCTGGCAAGGTGCTAAGCAAGGTACAGCCAGCGATTCTTTAGGACGATTTACATTGTCCTGGCCGGCTCAATTTCCAGACACATTAGTTGTACGTAGTGTTGGATTTAATTCTCAGGAAATCGGATTTATATCGGCAACTCCATCATTTGTAAAAATTACACTGAAAAGTGCTGATACAATTGCCGGTGTAACTATTGTTGAACGTTTATCGGCAAGTCAGTTTTCCTTTTTCGATCCGATCATGACCGAGAAGATCACACAAAAAGGATTATTGAAAGCGGCCTGTTGTAATCTTTCCGAAAGTTTTGAAACGAATCCTTCTGTAGATGCAGCAATGACAGATGCAGTATCCGGCGCAAAAAAAATCAACTTGTTGGGGCTCGACGGTATTTATTCTCAAATTATGTTCGAGAATGTTCCGCTGATTCGCGGCTTGTCTTCTTCTTACGGATTAGCGTTCATACCCGGTACGTGGATCAAAAGTATTCTCATTACAAAAGGAACGGGATCTGTAGTGAATGGGTACGAATCTATAGCCGGTCAATTGAATATTGATTTGGAAAAACCGCCGGAAGAACAACAAGAGCGTTTCTTTCTTAACGCATACGCTAACCATCGCGGCAGATATGAATTGAACGCACATTATAATCAGAAGATCGGAAGTTCATGGGGCACGACGCTTCTGGCTCACGGTAGCATCGCGAAACAGCGCAACGACATGAACGATGATGGTTTTCTGGACATGCCGACTTACACGCAGATTAACGTCATGAATCGCTGGAACTGGCGCTACGCCGATCGTATGGAAGGACAATTTGGTATACGTTTTCTGATTGACGACAAAGTAAGCGGACAATTCGGTTACAAGCCTGAGCAAGATTTAAACAGTACCTTTTACGGAATAGGCGTGTATAATAAACAACTGGAGTTTTTCAATAAAACAGGTTTCCTGATGTCGAAACCGGGTCGTAGTATCGGAACCATATTCTCTGCCCGTTATCATGATCAGGATTTACAATTCGGCAGAAGAACATTTCAAGGTGAACAGCGCAGTTTGTATGGCACTGCGTTATTTCAAGATTACATCAAGAACACCAACCATACATTCAAAGGTGGACTCAGCTATGTTTATGATGAGTATGTGCAATATTACAACGACACCAATTTCAGCAGAACAGAAATGGTTCCCGGAGCATTTGTTGAATACACAGGACACCTGAGTACTAAATTTACTGCGGTAATCGGTTATCGTATTGATCATCATAACCTGGCAGGATTGCAGCACACTCCGCGATTACACCTGAAATATGACGTAGACAGTAACATTGTCATTCGTGCATCAGGCGGAAGAGGATTTCGTTATGCGAATATTTTTTCGGAGAGCACTACGATGTTTACCAACTCTAGAGAAGTTAAAATCGCGAATGATCTTCGTGCAGAAATTGCGTGGAACTATGGAGGTAGTTTACAATATCGTTTCAAGTTGTTTAAACGTGAAGCAACGTTAGTAGCTGATTATTTCAGAACAGACTTTATCAATCAAATTGTAACGGATCTTGAGCAGCCCGGAGTTATCAGCTTTTATAATCTGGATGGATTATCTTTTGCAAACAGTTATCAGGCCGATGTGATGTTTGAACCTATTGAACGATTTGAAGTGCGAATGGCATACAAATATTACGACGTGAGGATTACCTATCAGGACAAATTGAAACAACGACCATTAGTTCCGCAGCATCGTGCATTCATTAATTTGGCGTATGCATTGCCTTATGACAAATGGACATTTGATTTTACCACCAGATGGATTGGTGCATCCCGAATGCCGGCTCACTTAATCAGTAGAACTGCGCAAGGAGATGTTGTACGAACAGAATCGTTAACGGAAGACTTCTTCTTGTTTAGTGCACACATTTCCAAAAAATTCCGAAAGTTTGATGTTTATCTCGGAGCAGAAAATATTGGTAACTTCATGCTTCACCAACCTATTATTGGAGCTGACAACCCTTTTGGTCCGGTATTTGACGCATCACTGGTGTATGCACCAACCGACGGACGCATTATTTACACAGGAATACGAATGAAATTTTAAAACCATAACAACGATGAGAATTATAGCAATACTTGGGTTTCTGCTGATCGGATTAGCAGCAACCGCACAGATGGATACCATCAAAATAAAAACCAGTGCAGAATGCGACATGTGCAAGAAGCGCATTGAAGAGCAAGTGGGCATTACCAAAGGAGTTAAAAGTGCAGTGCTCGATGTGAATACCATGGTACTCACCGTGATTTACAATAAACAAAAAACAGCTCCGGAGAAAATTAAAACAATAATAAACAAGGCAGGATACGATGCGGACGACACAAAAGCTGATCCTAAGTCGCAAAAGAAATTACCTGCTTGCTGCCGTCCGGGCGGTGGTAAAGACCATAAATAAATTACTATGCCTTTAATTCTTCCTGTAAACGGCATTTCGCCGAATATCGGTAACGACTGCTACATCTCTGATAATGCAACTATTGTCGGTGATGTAACATGTGGTGATCAATGTAGCTTTTGGTTCAACAGTGTTATTCGAGGTGATGTGAATTCCATTACCATGGGGAACAAAGTCAATGTGCAAGATTTAGCTATGATTCACTGTACATATCAAAAAGCAAAAACGGTAATCGGGAGTAACGTCTCCATCGGACATCGTGCTATTGTGCACGGTTGTACTATACATGATAATGTTCTTATTGGTATGGGCGCAATTGTGATGGATCATGCAGAAATTGGAAGCAACACCATTATTGCAGCCGGAGCTGTCGTTACAGAAAAAATGAAAGTAGAACCCAACAGCGTTTACGCAGGAATTCCCGCAAAAAAAATCAAAGAGATCAGTCCTGAATTGACACAAGGAGAAGTGGAACGCATCGCGAATAACTACGTGATGTATTCCGGCTGGTTCAAGTAAATCAGCGTAACAACCGGTTTTGATTCCAGGTAAGCTTTGTTGCAACATGAATAGGTTGTTCTAATTGCTGCAATACGCTCAAGAATTCATCTCTGCTGCCTGATGTACACCATTCAGTAATTCCTTCTGCGTTGATGTTCCAATTAATTTCCTGAGCAACGCGGCTTACTTGTCGCGCTATGGCCGGTGCAGGATCAATAATGCGAACATCAGGACCTAATATTTTCTCAAGAACCGGTTTGACGAAAGGATAATGCGTGCAACCCAATACCAAGGCATCAATTCCTTTTTCTTTCATGGGTGTAACCCATTGTCGCAACATGTCTTCGGTTTTTGGTGCGTTTTGCTGTCCTGCTTCAATTTGTTGCACCAAACCCGGACAAGGCTGACGAATAACTTCTACTCCTGAGGCAAATCGTTCTACAACACTTGCAAACAATTCTCCTTGAAACGTTGCTGTTGTTGCAATAACACCAACTACTCCTGATTTTGTTTGTTCCGCTGCAGGCTTAACTGCAGGCTCCATGCCGATAAAACGAATATAAGGAAAGCGTTCGCGCAAATATTTCAGAGCTGCTGCGGATGCCGTGTTGCATGCAATAACTATAATCTTACAACCTTGATCAATCAGAAAAGATGTAATGCCTTCACTGTATTCTTTAATATCCTCCAGTGATTTATCTCCGTATGGAAGATGTGCAGAATCGGCTACGTAAATAATATTGCACAACGGAAGCTCACTTCTGATAGCATTCGCCACAGTAACGCCACCTACTCCTGAATCGAAAACGCCTATTGCTGAATCCAAAGACATGATTAAAGATACGAGGATATCAAAAAAGAAAAAGGTCACATGATGTGACCTTTTCATTGTTATTTGCCGGGAGCAGGAGCAGCGGGTTTCGGCGCCGGTTTCGGAATGCCGAGTTTGATTCGCACTGCATCCAGAATATCATCAGCAGGATCTGCATAAATCATAACACCTGCAGACTTACTACTATCAATTACATACTTGTAACCTTTTTCCTTCGCAACATCAGCTGCAGCCTTGTTGATTTTATTATACAATGGCTCTACCAATTGAACACGCTTACTATTGAAATCTTGTTGCGCACTCATCTGGAAAGCCTGAATGTTATTCTGCAAGTCAGTGATTTCTTTTTCTTTCAATTGTTTGATCAGCGGACTCCACGTCTTATTTAAAGAATCATATTCATTCAACTTGCGCTCCAATTCCATCTGCATTACTACCATCTGGTTTTCCAACATTTTGTAGTATAACTGAGCTGAATCGCTGGCGGCCTTAAATTCAGGCATAATTTCCAATAATGAATCGAGGCTGAAGTGAGCCATTTTTTGAGATTTACCGATCGTAGGAGCAACGAATAACATCAGAGCAACTGCGACAATCTTCAGGGCATTTTTCATGAGAATATTAAGAGATTGATTTTACTTATTTGATTGAATTGATTGAACAATGCATTACTTCTTACCTTTTTTCCATCCTAAAATTTCCAGGACTTCATCACTCTTGTCGTATTTCGGATTGGTGTAAAGCATCGTCATATCACTTGCTTTATCGAACACGATGGCATAACCACCTTTTTCTGCCATTTCTTTAACCGCGTTGTAAACTTTATCCTGAATTGGTTTTACCAACTCCTGGCGCTTCTTGAATAATTCGCCATCCACGCCAAACTTAGACTTCTGATATTCCTTAGCTTCTTTTTCTTTCTGCACAATTTCTGCTTCACGTTTGATACGCATTTCTTCAGTCATCAAGATTTTTTCTTGCTGAAAGTTTTTATACATACGATCGATTTCCGTATACTTTGCTTCTACTTCCTTCTGCCACTGAATTGACAATTTGTTCAATTCATCCTGCGCCTGTTGGTACTCACTACTCTGCGCCAGGATATAATCCGTATCGACATAGCAAAACTTCTGAGCACTTGCGGTACTAATCACGCCAACCAGGGCAACAAGCAGGACAACAATATACTTTTTCATATTCTTATGGATTTTACGCCTGTTTCAAGGACGGCTAATGTACAAAATAATAGTTGTTTTATAATTCTCCAAGGTTCATGCCAATACTGAAATGTATCTGAGAACGCTGCATTCCCGGTGCAGTGCGCACGTCGTCGAAGCGATAACCCCAATCCAATCCGAGTAAGCCGAACATCGGCAAGAATACACGTACACCAACTCCGGCCGAACGATACACGTCAAACGGATTAAACGATTTAAAATTTTGCCAGGTATTTCCTGCTTCTACATACGCCAATCCGAATACGGTAGCAGAAGGATTCAAAGAAACCGGATAACGTAATTCCCAAGTGTATTTTGCAATAATTGGAGCACCCGTACGAGGAGACAACGATTGGTCATCATAACCGCGCAAAGCAATAATTTCACGACCATCGAGTGCGAAACCGGTTAAGCCGGAACCGCCCAGATAAAAGCGCTCAAACGGTGCAATACCAACTGCACGATTATACATACCTAAATATCCAAATCCGATACGCGTATTCAATACGAGATCTCCGGCTAAGCGCGTAAACCATGAAGAAGTAAATTTCCATTTGAAATATTCCACGTACTTAAACTTCTCCTGATCCGATAACACCGAATAGTCACGTGAATTGAATAAAGAATATGGAGGTGTAAACTGTCCGATAATTTTAATATCCGAACCTTGACGCGGATAAATCATCTGATCCGTTGAGTTACGGAATAAGGTTAATCGCAAATTGATGTTATTGGCATACCCCTTTGAGAAGGCGAAAACCGAGAAGAAATTATTGAGTTGGTAATACTGATAATTTAATTCGACGAACACATTGAAGAAATCATCCGGACGTTTCAAGCGCTTACCAAAACCTACAGTGGCTCCGCTAATTTTTACATCCTGACGATTCGCATCATTAGCACGGAAACCGTTGGATTGCACCGAGTGAAAGAACGTAACCGTTAATGAATTCGGTTTCTTTCCACCCAACCAAGGCTCTGTAAACGAAGCGTTGTAAGACTGGAAGAACAAACCGTTCGACTGCGCACGAATACTCAAGCGTTGTCCATCGCCGGAAGGCAGCGGTCGCCAGGTGGAACGATTTAAAATATTTCGAGTAGAGAAATTATTAAACGAAACACCTAAAGTTCCTACGATTCGTCCAGCGCCCCAACCGCCGGATAATTCCACCTGATCGTTCGGACGCTCTTCTACTACATATTCAATATCTACTGTTCCTGTGTATGGATCCGGCTTCGGATTAATTTGAATTTTTTCCGGATCGAAATAACCTAATGAAGCCAATTCACGCTGAGAGCGGATTACATCTGCACGACGGAATAATTGTCCTGGGCGTGTTCGAATTTCGCGCATGATCACATTGTCATTCGTCTTGGTGTTACCAATTACAGTAACGTTACGAATTGTTGCCTGGCGACCTTCGTAAATGCGCATTTCGAAATCAATAGAATCTCCATCAACATTTACCTCTACAGGACTAATCTGGAAGAATAAATATCCATCATCCATATACAAGGAACTGATATCATTGCCTTGCTCGCTCATGTACAAACGGGATTCCATCAATTGCTGATTGTACACATCGCCCTTTTGAATGCCCAAACGCTTCGATAAATCTTCGGATGAATATTTGGTATTACCCACCCACGTTACGTTTCGAACATAATATTTATTACCCTCGTTCAACCACAATTCAATTTTCATTCTGTTTGGAGAAACGCGGTAAATAGAGTCTTTGGTAATTGCAGCATCACGATAGCCTTTCCCCAAATAACGTGCAACAACGACTTGTTTGTCGCCTTCGTAATTTTCTTCCAGATACTTAGATGACTTCAATAAGTTGTACCAACGAAAACGTTTCGTTTCTTTCATGGAACGGCGAATCTTGCCTGCGGAAAACTCCTTGTTACCATGAATGACAATGTCCTCAATACGAACCTTTTTGCCTTTGTCAATCATGATATCCAGATATACCAGATTTTTGTTGGCAGTATCAGGCTTTAACACCAATGTTGTTTTACAATTCAAAAAGCCGTCATCAACAAAGTGTTGTGTTACTGTTTCAACGATGTAGTTTTTTCTATAGTCGGTTAATACCATTCCACGATTGATCTGCAATTTCTCGCGCAGGTCTTCCTTATCGCTTTTCTTAACTCCAAAAAAATCGAATCCCGCGATACGCGGCTTCTCCACGATATTAATATCTAACCAGATGTAATTACCGTCAATTTTATTTACAGTAATGCTTACATCTTCGAACAAACCTTCCTTCCAGATATTGTCGATTGCTTCTGCTGTTTTCTCTCCGGGAATCGTGATTTTATCCTGAATAGGTAAACCTGAAATTAAAACGATAACACGAGGATCAACGGTAACAGCGCCCTTCACGTAAACGTCAACAAGTTTATATTCACGTGGTGCACGATAGTTGACTACTGTGGTATCGCTGCCGAAATTTTGCGCATGCACAAAAGATGCGATCAAAAGCAAAACAGCAATAATTCTATACTTCATAAATGCGATTTCTATTATTTTGATCCTGAAGGATTATTAAAAAAATTATCGATGGCTTGTTCAATCAATTGCTGACTGGTTTTTCCGAATCGACGTTCACGTTGTTGAAAGTCCAACAACGCCTGATAAAATTCTTCTTTGCCGAAATCCGGCCATAATGTTTCAGTGAAATAAAACTCTGCGTAAGCAATCTGCCACAATAAAAAATTGCTGACACGATGTTCTCCGCTGGTGCGAATCAATAGTTCCGGGTCAGGATATTTTGATGTCGTGAGATATGTACCAAACAAATCGGAATTCACTTCCGAGGCTTTCAACTTACCGGCTTCCACATCAGCAGCAATGCGACGCGTAGCTTCCACAATTTCCCAACGTGAGCTGTAACTCAACGCCAAAATAAGCGTCATTCCGGCATTGGAAGATGTAGCAGCAATTGCTTCAGCAAGTCCTTCCTGACAACGCGGCGGTAGACTATCAGTATCTCCGATGGTTGCTAAACGAATATTGTTTTCATTCAAAGTTTCGCGTTCAGAGTTGATCGTGTGCACGAGCAGTTCCATCAACGCATCCACTTCATCTTTCGGGCGATTCCAGTTTTCGGTAGAGAATGCATACAGCGTCAAGTATTTTATTCCCAAAGCTGCTGCTGCTTCTGCCGTCTCACGAACCGAATTGACGCCACTTTTATGACCGTACACGCGTAACTGTCCATGCATTTGCGCCCAACGACCATTGCCGTCCATGATGATGGCAACATGTTGAGGTAGTTTATCGAGATTCAATTGTTCTTTTGCACTCATGACTTCTGCTCAGATTCCAATACCTGCACACTGTTTGGGTTTGTCACCCAGCTGAAATGTTATGGTTAAACCCGCGTACGCATACCAATCTTTTGCTCTTGGATTACCGCGCTGACGTCCAATATTATCGGTAGCCGTGGTGCTTCGATCACCTAATAAGACTGCCATCGAACCACCGTTAGCGAATAATAAGGCCGGATCTGCATAAACAGTACTTACGTCATCGATGTAATCCGTGAAAGTTTTACGAAGACCCCACTCTAACAAAAGCCCAATTCGTTTAGCAACATTTGCACGCACACCTGCACCAAATGGGAGAGAAAGTTGAGTGCGCATATAACCCTTGGTTTGACCTTCAGTTTTCAAGGGTTGTAATGCAATCCATGTACCACCTACACTTGCCCGTGGGTTAAAGTTAAACAAAGCTGCACCGGCAAACATGAATGGAGTAAATTCATGTCGTTCTGAGCCAATCTGATATTCAACAAAATTAAATTCTATACGTCCCGAAACCTCATATAGCCGCGAACGAAAACTCAAGTTCCTCTTCTGTTGTTCCGCAGAGGTCGAGCGAGCATCTATTCCCTGTAAACTGCCAAACATAACCGAAGCTGCAACAGCAAGCCGAAGGTTAAAATTATGACGGTAAGCAAATCCTCCGGCAGGACGCGTCATACTATTGAAGTGCCCGGCGGGATTCAATTCACCGGTGTAATAGGACCCACCGAAGAAGAAACCCAGTTCGTTGGAACGTTGCGCAGAGGCGCTAAGTCCAACAAGTACAGATAATGTTAAGAGAATACTTCTCATAGTATGTTTAACGCAAGGAAAATGTCTCCTGTCTGTTTAAAAAATAATAATGTACGAAGGTACGGAAATTAAGGCTAAGTCAGGTATTCCGGAGCGAACGCAACAAACTGAAAACCTATTAATTACGCTTGTCGTGACCCCACAATAACTTTTCGCGGATGATTTGGAAGAAATGCTTGTCGTTAAAGCGAATTAAACTGATTTTGAAATCTTCCTTACGGATGGTCAGTTTTGTGTCACAAGGCACTGTTTCCATGCGCGCATCAAGTGTTGTCAAATAATGACTAATTCTTCCTTCCACCTGAAGTTCAATCACTGAATCATCGGGTATAATTAATGGACGAACATTCAGGTTGTGAGGAGACAACGGGGTGATGATAAAACTCTTTGCATCCGGCACCACCAAAGGACCGCCACAACTTAAAGAATACGCTGTTGAACCCGTTGGTGTTGCAATAATTAATCCATCAGCCCAATACGAATTTAGAAATTGTCCGTTAACTGTCGCATGGATTGTCATCATCGCGGAAGAATCCTTACGTTGCAGCGTAAATTCATTAAGAGCGTAATTCACTTCGCCGAATAAATTTTCTTGCGTTTCCAGCTTCACGAGACTCCGTTTGTCGATCGTATAATCCCGTTTCACCAAACGTTCTACCAGTTCACGACCCGCTTCTTCTACAGAAACTGCCGCCAAAAATCCCAGTCGTCCTGTATTTATTCCTAACACCGGAATACCGCTATTGCGAACAAAGGCAATGGTTTCCAGAAGCGTCCCATCGCCTCCAAGCGTTAGCAAATAATCGGCCTGACCACGCATTTCGTTGTAATCGCGCAATGCTTTTACGCGTGAACGAATAGTCACGCCTTGTTCCAGATACGCCTGAAAATCTTCGGTAAGCAGTAGTTCAATTTCATGCTGACCTAGCTTGTCAAAGAGCGGTTGTAATCCTTCGGGGAGTTTTTTTTCGGTGATTCGACCGTAAATGGCAACTTTCATTCGAAAAGAATTGGCTTCCCGAAAAAGAGACGGGAAGACGGTTGATTGGTTGCCCGAAGGTACGTCAATTCAACGAATTGAGGATTGCTTAAAATGGGGCGCCGAAATGAATAAACAATCCGTGTTCCATCATTCGGTTAACACTGTACTCGATACGTCCTACCATATCGTAATACGTAACTACATCGAAGCCGATTCCGGCACCACCTAGCCATGCATCACCGAGTTTATTGTAATCTGTAAATGCCGAAGTGCGATCCTCGACATAACCAACATCAACAAAGGTTCCCACGTAAAGCGCGAGATGCAGTGTATTAAACTTTTCCAGGGGAATGAACTTAAATTTGATGGTGGTAGGTTTCAGCAGCTGGTACTTGAAATTTACTTTTCCCAATACAAAATTCTGCCCGTCGATTACGTAGTATTCATATCCGCGAACGTAAGGACCGAAACCGAATGCCCGCTGGTGAAAATAAGGCGGCGTTCCATAAGGTAAAACACGCAAACGAATCATACCTGCCGTGAAAAAACGACCCACCACATTTCGATAACAGCGCGCACCCAGTGTTATGAAAAACACATCCAGCTTTTCTTCAGACAGTACACCAAGACCGTGTTTCGTCACTTCTGCTTCCAGAAAATAGCCTTTCAACGGATATGGTTTTAAGTCGCGCAGATCGCGCAAAAACCGATACGATAAAGTGAAATACGCCGCGCGAGTTCCTGCATCCGGAAGATATTCTGAGGTATACGATGCCACTGTATCATGCAATCTGAAATCTGCAAAACGCACATCCAATTGATGCTTGTTATACAATCCTTTGCGGTACGTAAATGCAACAGAACTTTGCCACTCTTCGCGCACAAAATCATCTTCCAGTCGAAAAAAACGGAGCTTGTTATTTTCTGTATTGTAAGCTACCTCATGATTCTGCGTATACGTAGTAGTAACCGTATTGCAGCAATTACTTCTTTTCGTCCACGAAAATTGTAACGCGTCAAAAACATGCCGTAGTTTGCACGACGCAAATTTCGTCCGTTGCGCCACCACGTATTGAAGTTAGGCTCTACAACTTCAAAAACCGGTACCGGCCAGGTGTACCAACGTTCTTTGACTACAATTTCTATATCAACCGTAACACAACCCGTTCCACTGCTGTCGAGTACGCACAAGGGTGTCATCGTGACAAAATTGAACAAGGAAGTATTGAGCAGATTTTGACGGGATCGTTCAATTACTTCGTTAAACTTTCCCGCATCAATCGTATCTCCCGATTTAAAAGCCAGTTCACGATCAATAATAAACGGCTTAGTGGTTTTATTCCCGGTAATAGAAATATTCCGGACAACGAAAAAGGCTGTATCCTGCCCGGCCGCAAGGAATTTTGCATGAAACAGTAATACGATGATCGGTAATAAACGGAATGATGAACTCATGTATGCGTTATGTGAAGATAACGCAATGCTCTTAGATGCTGATGTAATTCATGAATTCATCGAAGCGGCGCTTAACGTCTTCTTCGAATTTGCTTTCATGAAACGTAGCAATGACGGTATAATTATAACGTGTAAACGTTTGCAAAATGCGGGAAAGGTCCTGACGATTGGTTTTAATAGTCACTTCAATCCTACGCGGATCAGCGGTAGCGGCAACATATACGCTCAATACTTTGGCATCGTTACCTTCAACTATTTGCGCAATTTGTGATAACGAATAATCAACCGTATTTACTTCAACGACAATGATGCCACCCGGTTCGCGAACAGCGGCCATTTTCGCCATCTTTTCCATCAGGTTGCGTATCGTAATAGCCCCCTGATAATTCAGTTGTTCATCCACGACCGCAATGACATCCAAACCTAATTCCGACATCACTTTAAGCACATCCCATGCGTGCATATTTTCAACCAGCATGGGCTTCATCAATGCTAACGGTTGTTCTGAAAGTGGCAACGATGCGTCTTCCAGATCATACAAATCGCTATCGCCAATCATGCCGATAAACTTTTTGCCCTGAATAACCGGCAGATGCGATACGCGGAACTCATCCATCCAGCCCAGCGCTTTATCAGCCGATTCAGAAAGTTTAATCGGGGGAATGTCGTCGTTAATGAGATCCTTTGCAGTCATAATGATTGGCGGTAAAGTTATGCTTTTCAAAATTGTACTGCACAAATAACGTTCCGAGAAGTAAAAAGTTGTCACCAATTCGTCGGTGGTTGTACTAACACCGTAAGTGGCCATTCGAACTCTTTCAGCGAGCAGCCGTGCATTGGATTGTCTTGTGTACTTTCGTAAACTGAAAATGATTAATCTAAGCATAAATATTAACAAGATTGCCACCTTACGTAACAGCCGAGGACATAACGTTCCGGACGTCGTAAAAATGGCTCTAGACTGCGAGCGTTTTGGCGCTGATGGAATTACTGTTCATCCCCGTCCTGACGAACGCCATATTCGTTACAGCGATGTGCACGATTTGAAACCGGTATTGACAACCGAATTCAACATTGAAGGAAATCCTCGAGAGCAACGATTTGTGGAATTGGTGCTCAGCGTTCGCCCGCACCAGGTGACTTTAGTTCCTGATGCCACGAATCAGTTGACTTCCGACCATGGTTGGGACACCATTGCTAACCGCGATTATCTTATCGAAACGATTACGCTTTTTAAAGATCACGGTATACGTACTTCCATCTTCGTTGATCCCGACGAAAAGATGGTAAAAGGTGCAAAAGCTACGGGAACCGATCGGATAGAATTATACACGGAAAGCTACGCACGTAACTTCACGGTTAACGCAGAAAGTGCGGTAGCACCTTTTACACAAGCAGCTAAAGTGGCTGCGGAATGCGGATTGGGAATCAATGCCGGTCATGATTTAAGTCGCGACAACCTTGCCTTTTTTGCCGCTCACGTGCCCGGCCTTGCAGAAGTTTCCATCGGTCATGCGCTCGTGTGTGATGCCTTGTATTTCGGCATGGAGAATACCATCATGATGTATAAACGAGCCTTACAAATTTGATCCAACGTGGAATTATTTTTCAGAAAATCGGGAGAAGGACGACCGTTGGTCATATTGCACGGATTATTCGGTATTTCGGATAATTGGGCGGCTTTAGCAAAATTATGGTCTACACATTTCACCGTGTACACACTTGACTTGAGAAATCACGGACAGTCGCCGCATTCGGACGAATGGAATTACCGCGTGATGGCCGATGATGTGGTTGAGTTTCTCGGGACAGAGCGGTTGAATGATGTCATCTTGCTGGGACATTCCATGGGTGGAAAAACAGCGATGCGTCTGGCACTTGACTATCCGATGGCCTTATCAAAACTTATTGTTTCCGATATAGCACCCAAACGTTACGATTTGCAGCAACATCAAGTAATTGAAGCAATCAAAGCGGTGGACGTGCACCAATTGGAATCGCGTAAAGATGCTGAAGCTATTTTGCAACAGCATTTGCACGATAACGGAACAATACAATTTTTATTGAAGAATTTATTTTGGCGCGATCACCGCGATGGTAGTAAAATTCTAGACTGGAGATTTAATGCCCGTGTAATTGCAGAACAGATCGAAAACATCTCCGAGGCAACTGTTTCCGATGATCCCTGCGAAGTAGATACGCTTTTTATTCGCGGCGGCAAATCACATTACATTACCGCTGAAGATGAACCGTTGATTCAACAACAATTTCCGAATTCCTCAATTATTACGATTCCCGACGCAGGACATTGGGTACATGCCGATCAACCACAACTCATGTTTAATTCCGTATTAGAATTTTCACAACGTTAAATATCTATATCACACTTATGACAACAGCAGAAATTATTACCAACAAAGGCACCATGAAGGTGGAACTTTTTGATCAGGACGCGCCGAAGACGGTAGCCAACTTCGTAAAACTTGCGAATGAAGGTTTTTATAAAGGACTGAAGTGGCATCGTGTTCTTCCCGGATTTGTAATTCAGGGCGGCTGTCCTAACACGCGCGAAGGTGCTTCAGGAATTCCGGGTACCGGTGGACCCGGATACGCCATTGAATGCGAACTCACCGGAAACAATCAGTTTCACGATAAAGGCGTTTTATCCATGGCGCATCGCGGACTCAATACAGGAGGTTCTCAGTTCTTCGTTTGCCTCAGTCGCATACCATACATCCTTATAGCAAACGGGCTGGTCATAAAAATCCGGCCCGTTTATTTTTTTCGCGTTAAACTTGTATATGGACATTCAGCCCACAGAACGGAATAAGTTTATTCTAAGCGGCACAACCGGCAGAAACGATTGGTGGCGCTATGTGCTGATTGTGCTGATGTCCTTGGTCGGTTATGTCATCGGTTCCATTCCACTTCTGATTTTTCAGATGCGCGCCATAACATCGGGACAAGTTGCCATCAACGATCCGGAACTAACAGCTAAGCTGCTTAATCCTGAAATTATGGGATTGTCGCCACACGCCATGCTGGCGTTGACACTGTTCATCTTTGTAGTGGCTATGATCGGCTTGTTGGTTGGAGTAAAATTTATTGCGGGCAAAACAATCTCATCTATTATTACCGGCTACGGCAAAGTAAGATGGAAGCGTGTCGCAGCAGGTGCAGGCTGGTGGGCGCTTTTGTCGGCCATTTCAACCGCGATAGTAATTGGCGCAGATCCTCAGAACTACGAATGGACGTTTAATGCAGCGCCATTTTTCGCGACGCTGGCTATCGGGATTTTATTACTGCCAATACAAACGTGGTGGGAAGAATTTTTATTTCGTGGCTATCTCCTGCAGGGAATAGCGAATAGTTTTCAAAAACCGTGGGCAGGATTACTAGGCACCAGTTTGTTGTTTGCCGCCATGCACATGATGAATCCTGAAGTTGAGAAATACGGTATTCTTGCCACATTTCCACAGTACTTAATTCCGGCTTTAATGCTTGGATTTATAACGCTGATGGATGAAGGACTTGAGTTAGCCATGGGCATGCATTTCGCCAATAATCTTTTTGGCACTATTGTCGTAACCAGCAGCAACAGTGCAATACAGGCCAGCACCTTGTGGCGAGCCCACCAAACCGACTCCGGAATTGACTCCATTATTTTAATTAGTCAAAGTATATTATTTATAATAATTCTTTGGTGGAAATTCAAATGGCAAATTCAAAAACTCAACTATTAAGCATGTATAAATTCGTCCTTTCTATTTCGTTGATTTGTTCATCCCTGTTTGTTCAGGCTCAACAATCCGAAAACGCTTATAAATTTTCGGTGGATCTGACCAAAGTTTTTAAAGATCAACTTACCGTAGAATTAACACCGCCACAAATCAACACCGATACCGTACTGTATCGGTTCCCGGCTATGGTTCCGGGCACGTATAAGGTTTATAATTTCGGACGATTCATCACCGACTTCGTAGCGCTGGATGCTGCGGGCAATGAATTAAGTTACGTTAAGCCCGATCGCAACTCCTTCCAAATTGCGGATGCAAAAAAGATCAAGAAGATTCGCTATAAAGTAGAAGACACCTGGGATACTGATAAGCGCGCTGATTTTGTATTTGAGCCTGCAGGAACAAATATTCAGAAAGACACCAACTATGTATTAAACAATCATGGTTTCTTCGGATACTTCGAAGGAATGACCAAAGTACAATACGAGGTGATGGTCAAACATCCTGAAGGTATGTACGGTTCAACCGGCTTAAATAATGTAAAGCGAGAAGGAAACGAAGACACCTATTATGTCAATAACTATCATGATTTGGTGGACGGCCCGATAATGTACTGTAAGCCCGACACTACGTGGTTAAACGTCGGCGGAACGAAAGTTCTTATTTCTGTGTATTCGCCGAAAAAGCTGGTGAGTTCAAAATTCGTAGCGGACAGTTTACACGACATTCTTGAATATCAACGTTTGTACTTAGGCGGAACACTACCCGTAAACAATTATGCTTTTATTATCTACCTCACCGGAAACGAAGACGGATTTAAGTCAGGTTCTTATGGCGCGTTGGAACATTCCTATTCATCTATGTACACCTTGCTGGAAATGGAACCCGCCGAAATTGCTCAAACCGTGAAGGATGTTGCTGCCCATGAGTTTTTTCACATTGTAACACCATTAAATATTCACTCGTATGAAATTGGCGACTTCGATTTTAATAAACCCAAAATGTCCATGCACCTATGGATGTATGAAGGATTAACCGAATATGCCGCGCATCATGTCCAGGTGAAGTATGGTAAAATGTCCTTGAATGCGTTCATCGATGTATTGAGTGAAAAAATGAACATCGCAGATCGCTACAATGATACATTGCCATTTACACGCATGAGTTTATTGTGTTTGGATGAACATGAGAAAGAATACGGCAATGTTTATCAGAAAGGTGCATTGATCGGAATGTGTCTGGATATTCAATTGCGCCACTTGTCGAAAGGTCAGTACGGCACACAAGAACTTATGGCTGATCTATCCAAGAAATACGGAAAGGACCGCAGCTTTAATGATGACTCGTTGATTACAGAAATTGTGCGATTAACGTATCCCGAGATTGGTGAATTTTTCAAAAAATATGTGATGGGCAATGAGCCTATTCCGTATGGAAAATATTTGGAAATGGTAGGATTGAATTATGAAGCTTCGCGTACAGAAATGGTTTTAGATCCACTCGGCGGATACTTCTTTATTCAGGATAATCAGGGGAACGTGCGAATTTATGGCCCTGAACCGAACAGCTTCGGTAACGATATCGGATACAAGAATTTTGATGTGATCAAATCCATCAACGGGAAAAAGGTAACGCCTCAAAATATGGAACAAGTGCTTGGAGAATTAAAACAAATGAAAGAAGGCACAAAACTGAAAATTAAAATTATTCGGGGCGGAATCTTTGGAATACCGAAACAAAAAATGACGTTAAAAGGCACCTTGCGTAAATCAGAAAAGGTAACACGACACATTATCACCATTGACAAAGGAGCAAGCGAGACACAGCTATTGTTACGTAAGTTCTGGATTAACAAATAAGATGAACCGAGCACCACTGCAACGATCTCAGATTTATTGGCTGCTTCAAATTGCAGGGTGGTTATCGTTTACCCTTTTAAATCTGGCATTTGTTTACTTGAATAATCAGGTAACACCGGAGTTACTGTTCGGATTGTTGATGGTATTTGTTGTCGGAATTGGTTTAACTCAGATCATTCGGGGAATCATCATTCGATTTCATTGGGTGAAACTTGGTGTTGCGGCAATGTTACCGCGCATTATGTTGTTGTGCATTTTGTGTGGTGTCGGAATGGCAAGCATAGACAGAATTGTAGATTATCTTTTATCGCCTGATGTATCGCTGGTTGAACAGCCGATTCGATTTGCGCTGAACGTGCTCAATTTCTCCTTTGTCTTTTTATTTTGGTCTGCGATATATTATTTGTTTCATTTTATCGTCAATTTCAGAAAAGCTGAAATAGAAAATTTAAAATGGGAAGCTGCAATTTCAGAAGCGGAATTGAATAGGCTAAAATCGCAGCTAAATCCGCATTTCCTTTTTAATGCAATGAATGCGATACGCGCATTGGTAGATGAGAACCCGGTAAAAGCGAAAGAAGCGATTACCCAGTACTCCAATATTCTACGCAGCACCTTGCAGATGGGAAAAAGTAAATTAATACCGTTGCATCAGGAAATGGCGTTGGTGAAGGATTATTTGGCGTTGGAGGGAATTCGTCTGGAAGAGCGATTACGCTTGAACATACAAGTTGACGATAACGCAACCAATGCGCAGCTTCCTCCTATGATGTTGCAAACATTGGTAGAAAACGGCATTAAGCATGGTATTTCAAAACTTCCGAAAGGAGGCGAGCTGTCCATTCACGCTACATTGAACAATCACATTTTACAAATCAAGATTGCCAATAGCGGTCATTACGACGAAACAGCAATTTCGGAAAGCGGATTCGGAATTGCGAATACTCTGGAGCGGCTGAAATTACTGTACGGAAATCAAGCTAGCTTCAGGATAGAAAACTCCGAACCGAATTTGGTAATTAGTCAACTTTTCATTCCCCAAAATACCGGCTTATGAAAGTAATTATTGTTGATGATGAACGTCTGGCACGACAGGAGCTGAAATCTATGCTCAGCACATTTCCGAATATGGAAATTATCAGCGAATGCAGCGATGCGGAAAGCGCAATAGAAGTTATTGATCAGTTGAAACCGGATGTGGTGTTTCTCGACATTCAGATGCCGGGAAAAACAGGATTTGATGTATTAGAAGAACTCACTGCTGTTCCGCATGTGGTATTTGTAACTGCACACGACGAATTTGCAATAAAAGCATTTGAAGTAAATGCACTGGACTATTTACTAAAACCTGTGCAACCCGCGCGATTAGCGAACGCCATTAAAAAGCTTAACGAGAATATTCAGCAAGACAATGGAACCCGCACGCAAGGCGAACATGTATTGAGTGAAAACGATCAGGTTTTCGTGAAAGACGGAGAGAAATGTTGGTTTGTGAAACTGTCGGATGTGCGATTATTTGAATCAGAAGGAAATTACGTGCGGATTTATTTTAATCAAAACAAACCGCTCATACTTCGTTCACTGAATTATTTGGATGAACGTTTGGATCAAAAGATTTTCTTTCGTGCCAGCAGGAAACATTTGATCAATTTAAGTTGGGTTGATTCCATTGAACTATGGTTTAACGGAGGACTCATGGTGAAGTTGAAAGGTGGTGAACAAGTGGAGATTTCCAGAAGACAAGCCGTTAAACTTAAGGAGATGATGAGTTTGTAGACTGAGATAGGTCTACACGCGAATTCATTATTGAGTCGCAATGTATGATTAGGCACAATTTTTGGTTTCTTTAGGTGTAATAATAATACCTCCCAATGAAAAAAATCTATACGCTACTACTTTTTATTGCCACGTTCTTACAAGTTTCCGCACAAACGAAAACATCCGTAAATAATGGCGATTGGTACGATCCCGCTACGTGGAACCCTACCGGAGTTCCGGATTTGCAAACGCAGCAAATCATCATTAATTCTCACGTCACCTTTGTTCAGAGTATTTTAATCGGTGGTAATTGCGACGAATTTCGCATCGAATCGAGTGCTACATTAACTGATTTGAACGTCGACGACACGCTGATTATCGGTTCACGGATTTTCAGAAACAACGGTGCTGCAACCATCGGATTTTTAAGCGGAGAACCTTCCGATTCTACCATCAATAATGGCTCTCTTAAAATCACCACAGATTATGTACAAAGTGGCACTTGCGTGAATACAGACAGCGGCGCAATTTGCGTTACCAATCAGTTAACGACCGGCGATGATTTTATTAATAACGGGGATGTTGCTGCCTACAACTGGATAAATGGTGCTGCAGTAACCGGTAATCAAGGACAATTTTGTGTTGCTAATTGGTTTATCAATGGAGATCAGATTAACGGAACCGTTGACGTTTGTGACGCAACTCCGGGCTCTCAATTTGATGTTGTGGGAATGGTAGGCAATCAAGTTACGTTTTGCGCACAAGGTCCGTGCAATACGTGTGCGACGACTTCCATAAACGAACATGAAGCAATAGCTCTGACCATTTATCCTAATCCTGTTACTATCGGTGGGCCGCTATACGTTGTAACAACTATTGAATCAACGGTGAACATTTTTGATGCACAGGGCAAATTGTGCTTAATGTATGTGCAACAAACCGGAACCCAAAGCGTGAATACATCTGCATTAACTACCGGCATCTATTATTTGTCCGTAAAATCAGGAACAGCGGTAAGCACAAGAAAAATTGTGATTTACTAAACTCGAGTTTATAAATAATAGCAGGCAGCTGTAAGTAAACGTATTTACGATACGTGGGTTACAGTTGTCTGTTCTTCCATCGACCAGGTCAGGTCATCCGTTTCGGCATGTTCTACCGGAGCATTGAATTGAATCGGCATAAAATTAAGCAACACGCACAATAACGCGAAAATCAAAAGCAGGATAAGCGACATAGCGTCCATTATATTGGTTACGCTAAATTCTATGATTGGTATTAAGCCAACGTAACCGTAACATCAAACTTTCCTGATGTTTTCAGAAATGATGTGGTCCGGGAAAATTGCTTTTGATAAAGCGCATGAGTTCGGGAAAATAATCCAGAAACTCCCTTGAGAACAAATCATAGTGTTGCTCCAACAGCATATGAGATGTTTCCATTTTCGATTCATACCGGGCGCGTCGTGCCATTCCGCCCATCACCCGCTCTATCCCCTTAACCGTGCGATAACTCATCAACCAATCGCCGCTTTTCATGTGCTTCAAAATGAATGCAGAACGTTCCGGCATAATAGCGTGATGTCGATTGAGGGTAACGTACGATTGCTGGGCAAAGTCAGTTAATCTTTCGGAGCTAAATTGATTCCAATGCACCGCCAAAAAATGATCGTAGAAAATATCAATAATCACGGGGGCGTAATGTCTGTACTCCGCCCTTAATCGTTGTGTACTCTGAAGCACCAAAGGATGATGATCAGTAAAGTGATCGATGGCTCTGTGCATTCGAATTCCTGCAGCAACTTCAGGATCATACTTCGAAAAATCCGCGCCTTTCACCGCATCAGCAATGAAATTGCCCACCAGCCAAGGCTCCGATTTACCGGACAAATAAAAATGCGCCAGATAGTTCACTTCCGAAAGTTACGGTGCTAATTACTTAAAATGATTCAAAATCCCCGACAGCCGCGAAAATCAACGTAAATTTGTCAACTTATATGAAACTCATGTCTTCATTACGATTTTTCTTTCTGGCGTCCTTGTTGTTTTCAATTCATGTTGTCGGACAGAGCGACAGTTCTAAAGCCAACGGATGGACGTTGCAGGATTGTATTGTTTATGCTCAAACGCACAACATTCAGGTGCAACAGCAACAATTAAACACGGATTTGTCACGCATCAATCTGAGACAAAGTCAGGGAGCGGTTTTACCTAACCTGAATGCAACAGGAACGCACACGTATCAGTATGGAAGAACCATTGATCGTTTCACCAATACATTCGCCAATGACCGTGTATTGTCACAAAACTTTTTCATCAGCAGTAATGTGACAGTTTTCACAGGCCTACAGAATTACAACAGCATTCTTCAAAACAAATACAGTGTTGAAGCCGGCAAATTTCAGGTAGAACAAACACGTAATGATATTGCCATGAATGTGGCTTCCGCATATCTCAATGTGTTGTATGCAGAAGAACAATTATTGGTTGCAGAAAAGCAGGTTGAACAAACACAACAACAAGTTAATCGTGCGCAAAAATTAGTTGATGCCGGAGCCGCTGCACGCGGAACGCTACTTGATCTTCAGGCACAATTGGCGCAGGAACAAGTAAACGTGGTGAATGCACGAAACAATGTGTTCATCGCGACACTTACGTTGACGCAATTAATGAATCTCGATTCCACTCAGAATTTCCGAATCATTCGACCTGCGTTAAATGTTCCTTCAGAAAATTTGGTGACGCTTTCTCCTGAACAGATTTACCAAATTGCTTTAAGTCAGCAGCCCGGAATTCGTAAAGCGGATCTTGATGCAAAAGCTGCGGATAAAGGTGTCGCTGTTGCTTATGGTGCTTATAGCCCGACAATATCCGTGCAAGGCTCATTGGGAACAGGTTATTCCGGATTGGCGAAAGAACTTACCGGTTCGTCATTATCGGGTGCCGATACATTTGGAATTACAACCGGCGGAGATTTTGTATTAATTCCGACATTCAATAACACATTCGCGGTGGTACCATTCGGCGAACAAATGGATAATAACTTCAACCAAACATTTGGCGTGCAGGTTACCGTTCCGATATTCAATCGCTTTCAGGTAAGCACGAATGTTGAGCGGGCAAAAATTCAGCGTGAGAATGCAGACCTCAATGCAGATCTGGCGAGACAACAATTGATAAAAAACATTCAGCAGGCATGGGCTGATGCGCAAGCTGCATTTTTACGGATGAAAGCGAATGAGAAAGCGCTGGAAGCTGTAAGCCTTGCATTTAAGGATGCTGAACAACGTTTTAATGCAGGAGCCAACAATGTAATTGATTATAATAATTCCAAAACACGTTTAGCAAAAGCAGAATCTGATTTAATTCAGGCGCGTTATGATTATATCTTCCGACTTAAGGTGTTGGATTTTTATCAGGGCAAGCCATTAACTTTTTGATCATACAATTATGAAAAAGGTATTTATTATCGGCGGAATATTTGTCGCAGTTTTAATCACTGTTGTGCTTTGGAAAAAAAGTTCGGGCGATAGCGGAATGCGTGTTGCCACCGAGCAAGCCGCGGCGCGAAACGTTACGGAATCTGTTTCTGCAAGCGGTAAAGTACAACCGGAGGTAGAAGTTAAAATCAGCTCCGACGTATCCGGTGAAATTGTTGAACTCTTCGTCAATGAAGGCGACACCGTTAAGAAAGGCGACTTGTTATTGCGTGTTAATCCTGATCTGTACCAAAGTGCGGTTGACCGCATGCAGGCGACGTTGAACAGTTCCAAAGCGAATCTCAGCAACAGCATGGCACGTCTTGAACAATCAAAAGCGCAGTTTACCAATGCGGAAGCTGCATTCAACCGTAACAAAAAACTACACGATCAAGGCGCTATATCCGATGCGGAATTTGATCAAAGTAAAGCAACTTACGAATCAGCAAAGGCAGACGTAGCCGCAGCTGCAGAAAGTGTAAAAAGTGCCGAGTTTAATATCAACAGTACACAAGCCTCGTTAAAAGAAGCATCGGACAATTTAGCACGTACTACGATTTTCGCGCCTGTATCCGGCACAGTGTCAAAACTGAATAAAAGAAAAGGAGAACGTGTTGTAGGAACGGCACAAATGGAAGGAACCGAAATTCTTCGTCTGGCGAATTTGAACGAAATGCAGGTTCAGGTGGATGTTAATGAGAACGACATCTTGCGTGTGCATCTGGGCGACACCGCGCTGGTAGAAGTTGATGCGCACAACAATCGTAAATTCAAAGGAGTAGTAACAGAAGTTGCTAATTCCGCAACCACTACAGGAATTACAACTGATCAGGTAACTAACTTTCAGGTGAAGATTCGAATTTTACGTGAGTCGTATCTGGATCTCGTTGATCCCTTGCATCCCGAGCGTTATGTATTCCTTCCGGGCATGTCTGCAACCGTTGAGATTCAGACCAAATCTGTTTATCAAGTTGTAACAGTTCCTATCCAGTCAGTAACTACACGAACGGATTCTGCGGCAAAAGTGAAAGCGGGTACCGTTGCGAAAGATGAACAAGGAAAAGCGAAAAACGATGCGTTGATGGAAGTTGTATTTGTTTATCGCGACGGTGTTGCAAAACAAATAAAAGTGGTAACCGGCGTACAGGATAATATGTACATCGAAATCAAAGAGGGGTTGAAAGCCGGTGATGAAATTATCACTGCACCGTTTAATGCTGTTCGCTCAAAACTTGCGAATGACATGAAAGTGGAAAAAGTGGATAAGAAAGATCTTTCCAAGCTGGATATCTAATGTCTTTTATACTGCACATAGAAACCGGTGCGGGAAACTGTTCGGTGTGCGTAAGCGAGAACGAGCGCTTACTATCGTGTGTGGAATTGAATCAGGAAAATATACACGCAGAAAAGCTGATTCCTTTTTGCGACGAAGCTTTGTTGCAAGCCACTTTGAAATATAGCGACTTACATGCCGTTTCGGTAAGTTGCGGCCCCGGTTCCTACACAGGATTGCGTATCGGAGTTTCTGCTGCCAAAGGATTTTGTTACACTTTGAATATTCCACTCATTTCCGTGCCATCGTTAGAAGCATTGGCACAGGGCATGAGCACGAGCAACGATAACGCAGAACTTCTTATTCCCATGATTGATGCACGGCGAATGGAAGTCTATGCAGCCGTTTACAACAATCAGTTGCAATTGCTACATGATGCGCAACCGGTTGTTGTTACAGAAAATCAATTTCAGGAATTTACCACCGGCAAGAAAGTTGCATTTGGAGGAGACGGAATGCCGAAGTGTAAATTGCTATTGGCAGATCATAACCACGCTTACTTTTGCGACGACATTTCGCAGTCGGCCAAACATCTGATAATGCCGGCGTATCGTCGTTATGTCAATAAAGAATTCGCAGATGTTGCCTACTTCGAGCCGTTTTATCTTAAAACATTCCAACCCGGCCCCAAACGTTCATCGTAATATGTTTCGCATTTTAATTACGGCATTCGTATTGCTTTTCGGCACTCAACTTCGCGCTCAATCTCCTGTGCAAACGGTTCGCGGAAAGGTAACGGACAATCAAACCCAATCCGGATTGCCGGGTGTTGTGGTACTCCTGATGGATTCAGGAAAAGTAATTCGCCATACCACCACCGATGATAATGGCAACTACCGACTGGAACAAGTTGCTATCGGGCGATACAAAATGATCTTTCGTTTTACCGGTTATCGCGAGGCCGCAACTACCGTAATTCTTACATCGGGTAAAGAAGTGGTGCTTAATATCATGATGGATGAATCGGTGATGCAGAAAGATGAAGTTGTCATTACTGCAGAGTCGGACAAATCGAAACCCAACAACGAAATGTCTACCGTCAGTGCCCGATCATTCAGCATTGAAGAAACGCAACGTTACGCGGGAAGTTTAGGTGATCCGTCACGAATGGCGGCGAATTACGCGGGAGTCAGTGGCGCACAGGATTCCAGAAATGATGTGGTCATTCGCGGAAATTCTCCGCTCGGCGTTTTGTGGCGATTGAACGGATTGGATATTCCGAATCCGAATCACTTTGGTTCATTCGGAAGCACCGGCGGGCCGGTAAGTATTTTAAATAATAACGTCTTAGCGAATTCCGATTTCATGACGGGAGCATTTCCGGCTGAATACGGCAACGCCACTGCTGGTGCATTTGATCTGCGTATGCGCAACGGCAATAACGAACAGTTTGAGTTTTTAGGACAGTTTGGTTTTAATGGATTTGAACTCGGCGCAGAAGGACCGATTAACAAAAAGAAAGGCAGTTCGTTTTTAATTAATTATCGTTACTCGACATTAACGTTGTTTAAAAAAATGGGACTCGAATTCGGAATTGGTGATGCTGTTCCGCAATATCAGGATGCTTCGTTTAAACTCAACTTCCCTACTGAGAAATTCGGCGAGTTTTCACTTTGGGGCATTGGCGGATTGAGTTATGTGGAACTACTCGACAGTAAAAGAGACACGACGCAATTGGATTTGTATACCATTGGAGGCTATGACACGTTCTACGGCACGCGTATGGGAGTTGCGGGAATAAGTCATTACTTCCCGTTAAAAACTAAAGGGTTCAGAATTACATCCAACAGGATTCCGTTTCCTTCTCTGATCAAACCATGTGGAGAAATTACGGTTCCGATTTTCGTCAGATTAAGGTATCCGGCAATTATATGCTGACTAGAAAATTCAATGCAAAAAACACATTGAAGTCAGGAGTATTGTTCGACCAAATGTTCATTTATCTGAGAGACAGCAGCAATTATAACGTCAATCAATTTCGTAGAATACGCGATGTAAAAGATCAGACGTGGTTGTGGAGAGCATTCTCCATGTGGCAACATAAGTTCACGGATTTACTCACACTGAACATCGGTATACACGGACAATTTCTCACTTTGAATAATAGTTACGCAATTGAACCGCGCGCAGGATTTCGCTGGCAGGTGGATGAAAAACAAGCCATCAGTATTGGAGGCGGAATGCATTCGCAAATTCAAACCATCTTCACCTATTTCAATCAAACAATGCTGCCTGATGGTTCGTACGCTTTAACTAATAAAGACCTGAAATTTTCCAAAGCAGCACATGGTGTATTAGCGTACGACCTCAACTTCAGTAAGAACATGCGTTTGAAGGCAGAAGTGTATTATCAGTATTTATACGACATTCCGGGACTTGATCAACCTTCTATTTATTCTGGAATTAATGAAGGTGCTGATTTTGGTGCGCCCGGCATTGATAGTTTGGTGAATAACGGAACAGGTGAAAATTATGGTTTTGAATTAACATTAGAAAAATTCTACAGCAAAGGATTTTATTTTTTAGTGACGACATCCATCTACGAGGCACGATTCACTCCCAGCGACGGCATTAACCGACCATCAGCATTTAGCGGCAACTATGTTGTGAATGCTTTAGCGGGAAAAGAATTTAAGTTTAATCCGAAACACACGCTATCATTGGATTTCCGACTGAACGCTGCAGGAGGCAAACGTTACATACCAATTGATTTAGATGCTTCTAATATTTACCAGCAAGCCGTATATGATTTTTCTCGAGCGTATGAAAAACGCCATCCGGGCTATTTCAGAATGGATTTTAAAATCGGATATATTTTAAATGCGAAAAAGATTACGCAGCAGTGGGCGCTGGAGTTCTTGAATTTCACTAATCACAAAAACGTATTTACGCAAGACTACGACAAGACTAATTACAGGATTGTCACCAACTACCAAACAGGTTTCTTGTTAATTCCTTCTTACAGAATTACGTTTTAAGGACGCGGACGCGATTTACTTTTGCGTGATGGCGGGAGTTCTCCATACTTCACGATCGTGAGCTTCACGATATCAAAGCCACGGTCTACATGACGCCTATTCAGGTACGCATAAGCAATCGGCTCAGCACCTTCGTACAGATAAGTAAACTCATAATACAACACATCTTCTTTGAAACGTTGAAGTGCAGCAATTCTACCGAGGGAATCGTAACTGTACGTGCCTTTATCCTGAATTACCATTCCCGCATTGGAGTAGAAACTCGTTCCTGCAATTCGATTCAATGAATCGTACGACCACGCATTCACAACACGAATTCCTCCAGCCATGTATTCTTCACGATATTCTAACGGTCGTTTTTTTGCATCGAACTTCATGATGGTTTCCTTATACGACTTGCCTTCGTCGTTTAATGAAAACTGTTTGTACATATTCTCATTCAATTGCAGATAGCGAAACTCCTCCACGGAAATAATGGTTTGTACGCCAATTCTAAACGCGCGGTGACTCATTCCTCCATTGGTTTCCTTCGCATGAATTCTGCGTGTCATGAAACCGTCCACATTGTATTCATAATACCACGTGCTATAGTAATCGCCATCACACATGCGGCGCGAAGCCAAACGTGAAAGCGAATCGTAGTAGTAATACACGAACAATGTATCGTAGATATAGGTTGGCTTAATTTCCGTACGCGGCTTCGCAACCATGCGTCCTTTGCGGTACACAGCGGGATGTTCGATTACCGTATTCGTTTGTCCCGAAACCCGATTGCGCCAGTACAACTGCAATCTTCCCAACGTATCAAATTGAAAATGTTCGCGCAAACCTTTATCCACAATTACTTCACCATCCTGCTTATTTTGAATTTTGGTGGAGATGGAAAATATTTTGTACTTCCGAATGCTGTCCGCATCAAACTGGACAGTAACGCCAAACGGATCTTGTTCAATAGGCCGAAATAACTGAGCGCTGATTTGTTTCGAAAAACACAATACCACAGCACACCAAAGTATCGGTAATAACTTCGGTGAATATGTGTTTGTGTTCTTCATATTATTGATCGATTAACGATACCGCCTCTGCAACGGTTTTCACCGGCCGCTGACACGAAAAATCTTTACATACGTAGATTAACGTTTCGCCGGTTTGATAACGATGCTGCAACAGCGGCACCTCACTCGCATTTGCGCTACCTGCAAATATTTCATTTGGACGGTAATACTGCCGGAACTCCGCCATGATCTTATCAACATGGTTACCAACAATGGCCACTTCATATGCCGGATAAGTCAAGCGCAGCAACAGTTTCAGCCAATTCGAATAACCTTCTCCGTAACCGGTCATTTCTTTAATAAATACGGCCGTCATGCGTCGTGCACATTCAATCCACGTACTTTCTCCGAAGATTAAGCCCAGTGTCAACAGATTATGTGCCATAATGGAATTCGAAGCCGGGATCACGTTATCCGATACTTCGTACTTCCTCGCCACCAACGCGGGATCGAGATCTGAAGTAAAAAACAACAAGTCGGATTTGTCATCACCGAAATGCGTGAGTACATAATGGGTATAATCGCGTGCACGAAGCAGCCAATCGGTATTTGCGGTAATAGTGTGTAGTGCGATGTACGCATCAATCACTGCGGCATAATCTTCCAGAAAACCATTCACCGTTGCCTTTCCATTTTTCCAGGTATGAAACAACCCGCCGTCCTCGCGACGCACATTGCCTTCTATAAAACGTGCACATTTCAATGCGGCCAATTTATATTCATCATCGCCCAATGCCAGCCACGCATCGGCGTAACCGCGAATCATCAAAGCATTCCAAGACGTTAAAATTTTATCATCCAATCCCGGCCACACGCGTCGCGATCGCACATCGTACAAATGCTGCATCACTTTCTCCACCTTGCTTTCCAACTCAGACGGCGTGAAACCATATCGCGGAGCCACTGCATTCAACGATTCCCGTTTTAATAAAATATACACCTCATCTTCCCAATAACCGATGCTGTTCACATTATACAAATCAGCGAACCACTTGAAATCATCGCCCAACTCCGCCTCTAATTCCTTTTTCCTCCAGGTGTAAAACTTTCCTTCCACTCCTTCCGAGTCGGCATCCTGCGCTGAATAAAACGCACCTTCCGGAGTTGTCATTTCACGCGCGATGTATTTTAAAGTATGACGCACAATTCGTGCATAATCGGCATTGTTCGTTAACCGATAAGCGTCGGCGTACATACTCACCAGTTGCGCATTGTCGTACAACATCTTTTCAAAATGCGGGACCTTCCACATCATATCGGTGGAATAACGTGCAAATCCTCCGCCTACCTGATCGTAAATTCCGCCATCAGCCATTTTCTGCAACGTTAATTCCGTTTGACGAAACGCTGCTTCATTCTTGGTTAAACTATACAGATGCAGCAAGAACGCATAATTGTTCGGCAATGGAAACTTCGGAGCACGATTAGGTCCGCCTTCCGATTGATCAATACGCGTATTCCAATGTTCCCAGGAAAGCAGCGGAATATTGATATCCAATTTTGCATCACCGTCCTGCTTGATGTATCGCTCTACATTATTCACGCCCTGCGTTAAATCAGTAGCATATTGCATACACTTTTCCGGATCGTTCTTCCACAACTCCGCCAAATTGATTAGAATTTCTATCCACCGTTGTTTCGGAAAATAAGTACCACCATACAATGGACGACCATCAGGCAAGGTGAAACAATTGAGTGGCCAGCCTCCATGACCTATCATCAGTTGCACAGCAGTCATGTACACCTGGTCAATATCCGGACGTTCTTCGCGATCAACTTTGATGCAGATAAAATGATCATTCATGATACGTGCTACCTTTTCATCTTCGAACGACTCGTGTTCCATGACGTGACACCAGTGGCATGCGGAATATCCGACACTTACCAGTATCAACTTTTGTTCTGATCGTGCCTTTTGCAACGTCGCTTCGCCCCACGGCAACCATTGTACAGGATTGTAGGCATGTTGCAATAAATACGGGCTTGACTCGTGTATGAGTGCGTTAGGCTGTTGCTGGTTGGACATTACAATAAAAGTTATAATTCGGCGTGATAATGACTAGTAACACAAAATCTCACGCACTAAAATACATCACACAAGATACTCGTATTGAAATGCATGTATTAAATCGGAAAGGGAGTTATTCTGCGAACTGATTCAATTGCTGCGGCACAGGCGCAGGTTTATTCTGCTCTGCTTTAACCTGAGGCTGATTCATGCTCACCTCGAATGTCCTTTTCACGCCAAGTGCTCCGGCAGTAACTTTTCCGGCAACCGCAACGTCTGCTTTTTTGGTAGAAAGCGCCTGCAATAGTTTCGGAATATTCAAAATCACATTCATGATTTGACCACTCACAGAAACTTTGTATGGCAATTTTGACTTTCGTTTAATCTTCAGTTTTTCATCAATGTGCACTTTACCCATCGGGATATCGGCAACTTTAACATCCATGTCCATCTCATGAATTTTAACAGAGAAATTATTCGGATTGTCAATCACCAAACACATATCGAACGTTGCTAAACCACGAACCGGATCAATTTTATTAAACTTCACCTCGGTAATTGAAACCGGAACAATCGGCTTGATATTACAAGAACCGAATAAGATCAGAACCAACGCACCTAAAACAGCTAATCGCATCATGAGCATAAAATAAAAAGAGACCAGTAGATTCTTACAACAATCGCACCAGTCTCCTATGTTGATATTAAAATTAACTTATTTCTTCAATTCCGCATAATGCTTGTAAAACAGCGGAATTGTCTCGATGCCTTTCAGATAATTAAAAATACCGTAGTGTTCGTTCGGTGAATGCAACGCATCAGTATCCAATCCAAAGCCGAACAATACAGAATCCAATCCGAGTTCTGATTTAAATAGTGCAACAATCGGAATGGATCCTCCGCCACGCGTTGGCACAGGCTTCTTGCCGTAAGTGGTTTCCATGGCTTTGCTCGCCGCCTGAAACGCAGCGCTGGTTGTAGAAACTACCACCGGATTTCCGCCGTGATGATGAGACACTTTTACTTTAACAGATGGCGGTGCAATTTTTTGAAAATGCTTCTCAAACTTCGCAGAAATTTCTTCAGACGTTTGGTTCGGTACCAGACGCATGGAAATTTTCGCAAATGCTTTTGATGGTAATACTGTTTTAGCTCCTTCGCCTGTGTAGCCGCCCCAAATTCCGTTCACATCTAATGTTGGTCGAATACCGGTGCGTTCGTTAGTAGTGTATCCTTTCTCGCCCCAAACTTCATTGATATCGAGATCTTTCTTGTAAGCATCCATGTTAAATGGCGCCTTGTTCAAATCAGCGCGCTCTTCAGCCGAAAGCTCCGCTACGTTGTCGTAAAAACCGTCCACCGTGATGTGGTTATTTTCATCATGACAAGACGCAATCATCTTACATAAAATATTCACCGGATTCGCAACTGCACCACCGTATACACCGGAATGTAAATCGCGATTCGGCCCCGTAACTTCAACTTCCATATATGCTAAGCCGCGCAATCCTACATCAATAGAAGGCGTGTCATTAGCAATAATGGAGGTATCTGAAATTAAAATTACATCAGCTTTTAATTGCTCTTTGTTATTGCGTAAAAATGCGCCCAAATTAGCAGAACCAACTTCTTCTTCACCTTCAATCATGAACTTCACGTTGCACGTCAATGTATTGGTTTTCAGCATCGTTTCCAATGCTTTTACGTGCATGTAAAATTGTCCTTTATCATCACAGGAACCGCGAGCAAAAATTGCTCCGTCAGGATGAATTTCGGTTTTACGAACGGTAGGTTCAAATGGAGGTGAAGTCCACAAATCCAATGGATCCGGAGGTTGCACATCGTAATGTCCGTATACCAATACTGTTGGTAACGACGGATCAATCATCTTCTCGCCATACACAACAGGATAACCATCTGTTTCAATTAACCGGCAATTGTCCGCGCCGGACTGAATCATTAGTTCCTTAACTGTTTCCGCAGTTTTCAGAACATCGTTTTTGTATTTCGGATCTGCGCTAACAGAAGGAATTCGTAATAAAGTGAACAGTTCGTTTAAGAAACGATCCTTGTTCTCATGAATAAATTGTTGATGAGCATTCATAGCTGATAATTTTAGGAGTGTAAAGGTGCAGAATTTTAGCGGGGAATGGAAACCGCTTTTTATCTGTTGAATGCCTCATTTAAATAACTAGTTAGTTGGTTATCGTCGACGACAACAGTATATTTGTCGTTAGGGCTAACACATTGATATTAAATTTAATGTAATGAGAAAAGGTTTTTTTATAGCACTGCTGACGGTTTTCGGCGTTCGTATTGCTGACGCACAAATTACGACCAACACAACATTAACACCGCAACAACTGGTTACCAACGTTTTGTTGGGTCCCGGGGTTCAAGCTTCTAATATTACATATAACGGCGCGCCTCAAGCGATTGGGCAATTTTTTGGAGGGCTTACGGGTACTACCCCTTTAGGCATCGACAGCGGTGTTGTGATGACTACAGGAACTGTATTGAACAACGGAAATGGTCCGCATGGTCCTAATAATTCAACCGGTTCCGGATTGGACAACAACCAGCCGGGAGATCCTTATTTGAATGGTGTTGCCAACGCGAATACGTTTAATGCAGCGATACTTGAGTTCGATTTCGTTCCGCAGGCCGACACAATCAAGTTCAATTATGTATTCGGTACAGAAGAATACATGGAATACGTAAGCGGCGGATTCGCGGACGTATTCGCATTCGTGTTAAGTGGCGTAACCGTTGCACTTGCTCCGACGAACATTGCGTTGATTCCTCAAACAACTACTGCGGTAACTGCACTCAACGTTAATGCCAATGTAAACGCACAGTACTACGTGGATAATGAAAACCCTCCCGGAACGTGTGTGCAGTACGATGGTTTCACAACTGTATTGCAAGCAATTTATCCCGTTCAATGCGGAGAAACCTACCACATTAAGTTAGCAATTGCCGATGCATTAGATGGCATTGTGGATGCGGGCGTGTTTCTGGAAGCCGGTTCATTTACCACAGGAACAGTAAATGTTTCTACAGAAATTTCTTATGGAAGCAATAACGACTCAACGTTGTATGAAGGTTGCGGTCAGGCCTGTCTGATCTTCTCCAGAACCGGAAGTACTGCATTGGCAGACACCGTTCAACTTACTATAGGTGGCACAGTTACAAATGGAGTAGACTTTGTGCCGGCATTACCATCACAGTTGATTTTCCAGCCGGGAGAAGATTCTATCGTTATTTGTTTGGATGCTGTGCAAGATTTTAACGTGGAAGGTTTAGAAATTTTAACTTTGAGCACATCCGTTACTGGACCCTGCGTGCAAAGTGTAAACAGCGCAGAAATTTACTTCAGCGATTTCCTTCCAATAACAGTTGACCTTGGCCCGGATACTTCATTATGTAACGCAACGCCGATTACGCTAAGCGCAGCGGTGAGCGGAGGCGTAGAGCCATATTCCTATGCATGGGGTACGGGCGATTCAACCGCAACGATAAACGTACAGCCAATTGTTACTACAACTTACACCGTTACTGTAACAGATCCATGTGGTTCCGCCCCTGCAGTGGACAGCATCACGATTTTCTTACCAAGTGCACAAGCATTAACCGCTATCGCAACACCTGATTTTGAAGTATGTCGTGGCGAACCGGTTACGCTTTTAGTAACAGCAACCGGAGGTTCATTGCCGTATACTTATCAGTGGGCTACAATTGCCGGACCTGATACCGTGCCTGATAACAACGGAACGGTAAATGTCTTTACTCCAAATGCAAGTGGTACATTCTTTGTTGGTATTGTTGATGGATGCGGTAATTTGTCGGGTGACACCGTTGCATTTGTAGTGAACGAATGCTCCGTTGTTCCGCCCAACGTGTTTACACCAAATGGTGACGGCACGAACGATTTTCTGGTGTTTTATGGCTTGGAGTTTTTCCCGGGCAGTGCGTTGATGATTTATAATCGCTGGGGAAATAAAATCTACGAAAACCCTGACTACCGAAACAATTGGGGCGGTGACGGTGTTTCAGATGGAACGTATTATTACATCCTAAATTTATCGGATGGACAAACTCTCACCGGGTTCGTCATGATTATCCGAAGCAATTAAACTCACGGCTTTCCCCAGCCGTATTATTTCGAAACGAACATGCCTACGCGGGCGTTGCTTTTTGGACTCCTAATTTTACTGTCTTTTCAGCCGGTCAAGGCGACGCATATTGTTGGTGGTGAGATTTATTACGATTGCCTGGGTAACAACAACTATCGCATTACTTTAAAGTTGTACCGCGATTGTTTGAATGGAGTTGCTCCCTACGACAATCCTGCCGTGATAGGCATTTTTGATATCAACGGTAACTTAATTGATTCGGTTGCGATTCCGTTCCCGGGATCAACTTTGGTTCCGCCTACCATTAACAATCCATGCTACACGCCACCGGGTAACGTTTGTGTGGAAGAAGCCATTTATCAAACCATTGTCAACTTGCCGCCCATTCCGGGAGGTCATGTTATTTCGTACCAGCGCTGTTGCAGAAACAACACCATCTTAAATTTGATTAATCCCGGACAAGTTGGTTCTACATATTCGATTCTAATTCCGCCTGCGAACCTTGCTATTTGTAACAGTTCAGCACGTTACAACAACTTTCCTCCCATCTTCATTTGTCAGGGTGCGCCGCTGGTGTTTGATCATTCCGCAACTGATCCGGATGGTGATTCGTTAGCTTATGAATTGTGTGATCCTTACGATGGGGCTTCATCTGCTTTCCCAATGCCACAGCCACCTGCCGGACCACCGTACGCGTTTGTACCATTCGCACCGCCGTATTCCGGAAATTATCCAATGAGCTCCAATCCGGCTATGTCAATTGATCCGCAAACCGGTTTGTTAACGGGCACTCCAAACATTCAAGGCCAGTGGGTTGTAGGTGTTTGTGTGAAAGAATATCGTAACGGAAATTTGATTTCCGTTAACAAACGTGACTTTCAATTCAACGTATTGCCGTGTCCGTTACTGACAGTAAGTTCAGTTCCGTCACAAACCGTTTTTTGTGCTGGTTATGTGGTGCAATTCCAAAACACGAGCTTCAATGCCACCTCCTATTTATGGAACTTCGATGATCCAACAACACCAGGCGACACCAGCAACATAGCAACGCCAACGTACACGTATCCCGATACCGGTGTATACGATGTCACACTGATTTGCAATCCGTATTCACCGTTGGACGTTTGGTCCTAATGCCAATCCGCAATCATCCAACATTGGAGATCCGCAAAACGTGACGTGGTCGTCGCCCGGAAATTATATCGTAACGCTGCAAGTGGATGAAAACGGATGTACAGGAACATTTAGTGATACGGTCATCGTTTATCCTATGCCAACCGCTGACTTCGCCGCAACGCCATTAGTAGGCTGCAATCCTTTCACCGTGCAGTTTTCAGACAGTTCTGTTGCCGGAACGCCAATGCAATATTTGTGGTCGTTTGGTGATGGTAGTTTTTCCACCGACAACAATCCTGTTCATACTTACACCAATGTGGGCGTGTACGATGTTATGCTGATTATTCAAACCACCAACGGATGTGTATCGATTGATACTTTTTATGTACCGAACATGATTACGGTGAATCCTTCGCCTTTAGCGAACTTCGCCGTATCAGCAACCACTGTATCCATTTTTGATCCGCTCATCAGTGTAACCGATTTCAGTATTGACGGTGATTCCTGTTTATTGGATTTCGGTGACGGATACACCATCAACGGTTGCGAAGGTGCGCATGTGTATTGGCAATATGGCAACTATGTTATCACGCAATACGTGTGGAATGAATACGGTTGTCCGGATACGTTTCAGATTCCGATTGAAGTTTTGCCCGAACATCGTTTTTATGTGCCTAACACGTTCACGCCAAACGGTGATGGATTGAACGATTTCTTCATGCCTGCAATCATGGGCGTAGAGAATTTCCGTTTCACCATTTATAATCGTTGGGGCGAAATGATTTTCGAATCGCGCGATATTTACAAAGGTTGGGATGGTCGTTACAAAGACAACAAATGCCAGCAGGATGTATATGTGTGGAAGATCGAATTCCTCGACATTGCCAGTGGAGAAGAACGCTACTACATCGGACACGTCAATCTTATTCGATAGCCGCTTCTGCTGCTATAGCCTGCTGAATGATTTCGTACTTATAACGGTAACCTGCACTGCGAATGCGATGTATATCCACGCGACATCCTTCCAGCACAATTCCGGACATTTCTCCTAACATCATTTTCAATACGAACGCCGGCACTTTAGGTAACCACAGTGGTCGACGATAAAGCTGCGCTACTGCAACAGTAAAATCGTGTTGTGTAATTTGATTCGGTGCTGCAGCGTTGTAAATACCGCGGAGCTGATCATTGTCCAATGCCAGTCTCATCATTCCCACCACATCATCAATATGTATCCAAGGTATCCACTGATCTCCTGTTCCCAACGCGCTTCCCATTCCGATGCGAACCGGAGCAGCTAACTTCGGAAATGCACCACCGTCTTTACTGATGACCACACCGATGCGAAACACCACGCGACGCGTAATGTTATCCAACTCCGAGGTAGATGCTTCCCAACGCTGACACGTTTCACCGAAAAAATCTTTAGCCGGAGGTTCGTCTTCTTTGTGCATACGATCGTCCGTAATTAAGCCGTACCAACCCGTTGCAGAAGCTGAAACAAAAACAGACAAGGGTCGTGAACGTTTTTTAATTGCGCTGACCAACAGTTGCCCCGATTGCTCTCGGCTATCAATAATTACGCGCTTGTAACGTGTAGTCCATTTTTCGGCAGCAACATTTGCTCCGGCTAAATGAATGATAGCATCTGCAGCATTCACAGCATCCTGATCTATGATTCCTTTCGCAGGATTCCACACGGCAGTTTTCACTTTTTTGCTGCGACCCGATCGTCCTAACCACACAACTTCGTGTCCTGCAGCCTGCAATTGTTGCGTTATCCGTTGTCCCAACAATCCGGAACCTCCTGTGATAAGTATATTCATAAAATAGCGCGTAAATTGGTGAACAAATTAATATAACAAACTATGGAAGATTCGGTTTACACCCATCATATTTTCATTTGCACCAATCAACGCGCACCCGGTGCAGCCCGCAAAAGCTGCGGCGAAGCGCATGGACTGGAGTTGATAGATGAATTTCGAAAACAACTGAAAGAAAAAAATCTGCCCGTTCCTATTCGTGTGCAAAAGGCCGGTTGTTTGGACATTTGCGACTTCGGACCAACGTTGGTGATTTATCCCGAAGGCGTTTTCTATGTAGGTATTGAACGTGCTGATGTTACTGAAATTATTGAAGAACATTTGGTACATAAGCGTCCGGTTGAACGGTTACGTTACAGACGTCAAAAATGATGCCGCTTCCAACCACATTCGAGTCTTCTGATCTTGTGCTTCAGCTGTTGCCGCAAGCGTTAAAAATTTTGGGCAACGATTTCCGGACTTCAGGATTGGATTGGGATTCCGACCTGGAACGCATCGTTACATTGAAAGATACGCGAGATCGTTTGGCGATGTGGTTGAGTAGACACGCGAAAACAGGGAGCGAAAAATTTTACAGACTTTTATACCGTGTTGATCTGCCCGAAAATCGGGTTCATCGGGCACTGCAGGAACAAACCGATAGAAACGGTGATGAATTGATCAGTGAAATGCTGATCATCAGGGCTTTACAAAAGGCATATTTCCGTGCCAACTTCGGCTCCAAAACGGATTTAGAATAGCGGGAAACCCTTAACTTTGACGACTTATTTGAAGCCACGTTTGCATGGACAAATTTTCTTACCTGGGTAATGCGGATGTTGCTGCCATCGAGCAGCTTTTCCAGCAATTTTTGAGTGATAAAAATTCTGTGGATGAAAGCTGGCGACAGTTTTTTGAAGGATTCGAATTCGCGCGTAAAAATTTTGAAGATTCGGGAGAAATCCCTTCTCAAGTAAAGAAGGAATTTAACGTATTGAACCTGATCAACGGATATCGATCCCGCGGACATTTTTTCACACAAACGAATCCTGTTCGTGAACGCCGCAAATATAGCCCGACATTGGATATCGAGAACTTCGGTTTAGCTGCCTCAGATCTTGAAACTGTTTTCCAAGCAGGAACGCAAATCGGTATCGGGCCTGCTAAACTGAAAGACATTATCGCATTCTTGCAGCAAACGTATTGTCGTTCTATTGGTGCAGAGTACATGTACATCCGAAATCCTGAAATGTTGAAGTGGTTGCAGGAGCGCATGGAGAAAAGCAAGAACACGCCGGCATTCACTTTGGATGAAAAGAAAACCATTCTGAATAAATTAAACCAGGCGGTTGTATTCGAAAATTTCCTACACACCAAATTTGTCGGACAAAAACGTTTCTCCCTGGAAGGATTGGAAACTTTAATTCCTGCTTTGGATGTGTTAATGGAACATGGAGCAGATTTAGGCATTCGTGATTACGTGATGGGAATGGCACATCGTGGTCGCTTGAACGTATTGGCCAATATTTTAAATAAAACATACGAAGATATTTTCACCGAGTTTGAAGGGGCGATGACTGCTGATTCGGCGTACGATGGAGACGTGAAATATCACATGGGTTACAGCAGCGACCAACTTTCCAATCACGGACATCCGGTGCATATCAGCTTAACTCCGAATCCATCGCATTTGGAAGCGGTAAATCCTGTGGTGGAAGGAATTGCACGCAGTAAAGCAGACAACATTCACAAAGGTGATTTATCTAAAGTTTGTCCGATACTGATTCACGGTGATGCGGCCATTGCAGGTCAGGGGATTGTGTATGAAGTATTGCAGATGATGACGTTGGATGCCTACAAAACCGGCGGAACAGTGCACATCGTAACCAACAACCAGGTTGGATTTACAACGAACTATCTGGACGCGCGTTCTTCTACATACTGCACAGACATTGCGAAAGTGGTATTAAGTCCGGTGTTTCATGTGAATGCGGATGATGTGGAAGCAGTTGCATTTGTGTGCAAACTAGCTATAGAATTCCGTCAGACTTTTGGTCGCGATGTATTTATTGATTTGTTAGGATATCGCAAATACGGACATAACGAAGGTGATGAACCTCGCTTCACACAGCCGTTGTTGTATAAGGTAATCGCGAAACATCCGAACCCGCGTGAATTATACGTTAACAAGCTTACTGCTCAAGGAGAAATTGAAGCAGAGTTGGCGAAACAAATGGAGCGTGAGTTTAAGGATATGCTGCAAGAGAAATTGAATCTTGCCAAGCAAACCGAGCGCGCAAAAGTAACTTCCTTCCTTGCCGGTTCATGGCAAGGCTTGCGTATGGCTACTGCCGCGGATTTCGAGAAGTCGCCGGACACCGGAATCGATAAGAAGAAATTTATTGAATTGGCGAAAACGATTGCGCAATTACCAACTGATAAGAAGTTCTTCAACAAGATTGAGAACATCTTTAAAGATCGTCAGGCGATGATTGAAAAAGATCAGTTCGATTGGGCAATGGGCGAATTGATGGCGTACGCATCATTGATGACAGAAGGACATAATGTTCGTTTCAGCGGACAAGATGTAGAACGCGGAACATTCTCGCACCGTCATGCTGTTGTGAAGGTGGAAGATTCGGAAGAAGAATACACGCCGCTTAACAACATCGGTGGCAACAAAGGCAAAATCGATATTTACAATTCGCATTTATCGGAATACGGTGTTCTCGGTTTCGAATACGGCTATGCGATGGCTACTCCGAATGCATTAACCATTTGGGAAGCGCAGTTCGGTGACTTCTTCAACGGAGCACAAATTATCATCGATCAATTCCTCAGCAGCGCCGAATACAAATGGCGTCGTATGAATGGTTTGGTGATGTTGTTGCCTCATGGTTATGAAGGTCAAGGTCCGGAGCACTCGTCTGCTCGTATGGAACGATTCCTGCAAATGTGTGCCGACAACAACTTGCAGATCATCAACGCAACAACACCGGCACAGCAGTTTCACGCATTGCGTCGTCAGTTGAAACGCGATTTCCGTAAGCCGTTGATTTGCTTCACACCAAAGAAATTATTGCGTTATCCTTCTTGTGTAAGTTCGGTGAACGATTTTACATCAGGCGGATTCCGTGAAGTATTGGACGACACCACAGTGAAGGCAGCATCTGTAAAACGTATCGTATTCTGCACTGGAAAAATCTATTACGACCTGATCGAACAGCGGGAAAAAACCGGACAGTTGGACACTGCGGTAGTTCGTATTGAACAATTATATCCGTTTCCACAACAACAATTGAACGAGTTGTTGAAGAAATATTCCGGCGCGAAACAATTTATCTGGGCACAGGAAGAACCTGAAAATATGGGAGCGTGGTCTTTTGTTGTTCGCCGATTCAAAGGAATCCAGCTTGATTATGTAGGCCGTGATGAAGCCGCAAGTCCTGCTACCGGATTCTCTAAAGTTCACGCGAAACAACAGCAAGCGATCCTGGATAAAGTCTTTGTTCCTGTTGCAACATCAACACCTGAAAAAATTAAATAACAGCCACCACTATAATACATCAACTTATGGCCATTATCGAATTAAAAGTTCCAAGTCCGGGTGAGTCAATCACCGAAGTAACCATCAGCCGTTGGTTAAAAGCAAACGGAGATGTTGTTGAGAAAGACGAAGAACTTTGCGAAGTAGAATCGGACAAGGCAACGCTGACCATTAATGCAGAAGAAGCCGGTGCTATCACTATTAAAGTTGCGGAAGGCACTACCGTTAAAGTTGGTGAGGTCGTTTGCACGATTGACACTTCTGTTCAACCTACAGCAAAACCTAAAACAGAAGTAAAAGCGGAAGCGAAAGCTGAGCCTGTTAATACGGCTGCAAAAGAAGAAGTGAAAGCCACTTCAGGCAGCGGATATGCTTCCGGTCATCCGTCTCCTGCCGCAAAGAAATTAATGGACGACAGCAAGGTTCCGGCTAATAAAGTGAATGGCAGTGGTCCGGGTGGGCGCATTACAAAAGGTGATGTATTGACGGTGTTGGCAAACGGATTTGATTCCAATACCATGAGCAGTTGGGGCGGCACACGTGATCATCGTCGTGAGAAGATGTCTGCGTTGCGTAAGAAATTATCGCAGCGTTTGGTGTCTGTGAAGCAGGAAACCGCGATGCTCACTACGTTTAATGAAGTGGACATGAGCGCAATTATGGCGATGCGCGCAAAATATAAAGACGCATTTAAAGAGAAATACGGCGTTAACATCGGCTTCATGTCGTTTTTCACGAAAGCAGTTACGGAAGCATTGCATTTGTTCCCTGCGGTGAATGCACAGATTGACGGAGAAGAAATTGTTTACCACGATTATTGCGACGTTGGTATCGCAGTGAGCGCACCGAAAGGTTTGGTGGTTCCTGTAATTCGTAACGCGGAGACGATGAGCCTTGCGGAAATTGAAGCTGACATCAAGCGTTTAGCGACTCGTGCACGCGACAATAAGATTACGGTAGAAGACATGACCGGCGGAACGTTCACCATCACTAATGGCGGTGTTTTCGGCTCGTTGATGAGCACACCGATTATCAATCCTCCGCAAAGTGCAATTTTAGGAATGCACAATGTGGTTGATCGTCCTGTTGCGGTAAACGGAAAAGTGGAGATTCGTCCGATGATGTACATCGCATTGAGTTACGATCACCGCATCATCGACGGTCGTGAATCAGTGAGCTTCTTAGTGAAAGTAAAAGAGATGGTTGAAAATCCTGTGAAACTGCTGTTCGGAGGCAAGAGTCCGGAAGAAGTGGTGATGGGATTGTAAGCGCGATTATGATTTAAGAAAAAGGTCACCCGAATGAGTGACCTTTTTCTTTTAGTAGCGACATTACCGTTATCGTCACTATGCCCACTATCCCTTCATCAAATCCCTGATCACCACACTTGCACACGTACAGCCGAATATCGCAGGCATGTACGACATAGTGCCGATAATTGATTTTTTCGGAAACGCTTTTTCGGTGACCACAATACGATCTTGCTCGATGGCTTCATCACTGAACACCACTGTGATTCCTTGTTTAATTCCGAATCGACTTAAACGTTTGCGTACATATTTTGCGAGATTGCAATAGTAGGTTTCCGAAATATCACACACGGTTACTTTCGTTGGATCTACCTTGCCTCCTGCTCCCATGGAACTCACCACAGGGATTTTTCTTTTCCAGCATGCAGCAATCAGAAATACTTTAGGTGATAACGTGTCGATACAATCCACTACATAATCGAATTTTCCTTCATCCAAAATTTGTTCGGTGAATTCATCTTTCACAAAAGCATTAATCACTTTCAAATCAATTTCCGGATTGATATCACGAATACGTTCCGCCATAACTTCTGCTTTCCCCTTGTGGTGTGTTGATGACAACGCAGGAATCTGACGGTTACGATTACTCGGATCGACAACGTCTCCATCTACAATAGTCATGCGTCCAACACCTGCACGGGCAATCATCTCTGCGCAAATGCCGCCTACTCCACCTAATCCAACAACGAGTACGTTCGCATTCATCAAGCGTTTCACCGGTTCATCACCCAACAGCAGTTGGGTTCTGCTCATCCAATAGGGAATTTCTTGTTCACTCATGATTTTATTTTTGGATATACGTTGAAAAAGTTTTTCGTGATCTGTTCATTGAGTTGCGCGATTCCACCCTGCTCCGGCAATTCTGTATTGAGCTTTGTTAAAACATCCTGAACGGAAATTTTTCCCGTATCGGATTCCGTCAGTAAACGATTAGCTGGAATAAAGCGTGCGCTGCGGTTGATATTTTTCACATACGATCGACCCATGGAAAAATAAACATCATAGTCGAGCAACTTTTTAGTTTCTTCTTCCGTGCCGCGATAATCGTGCAACACCAAGGTATTCGGACGACTTTTAATAAACGGAATCAAATCGTGGATGGCGCGAACCAGGTGCACAATAACGGGCAACTTTAACTGCTGTGCTAATGCGAGATGTGCTTCAAACACGTGCCATTGTACCGCTTTATCGGGTCCGTGAAAGTAGTCGAGTCCGCATTCCCCAATGGCTACAACACGCGGATGTTGTACCACGTCCAACAAACCACTATACGCTCCGGCCCAGTTGTTATCGATATACCATGGATGCAAACCCGCACTCACAAAATAGTTAATGCGATTCAGCGTTTCGGTCCGCGGCAAAAATGCATTACGAACGAAACCGCTACAACCATCTGTGTACTTGCGATGCGTATGTGCGTCGGTGATTAACATTTTATTTCCCTCTGAAAAATATTAGAAATAAAACACCTGCTAGTGCTGTACATCCCGACGCCACCGCAATAGGAAGATTGTAATCGATCGTTACAATATATCCCGCAACAATTGGTGGAATACACTGTGCAAAAGAAGCCACACTTTGATTGATGCCCATGACTTCACCCTGCTCTTCCGGCGATGCCTGTGCAGAAACAATATTCAACGCATTGGGCGATAATAATCCTTGAAAGATGGCGATGAACGGCATCACAAGAAACAATTGCCAACGTTGTTCGGGAATTAATAACAATACGAAGATCACGGCAAGACCGATTAACGTGATGCGCATCATTTGAACCGAGGTCAATCGTGATGAAAAAATGCGTGTCAAGAAACCTTGCGTGAAAGCGATCCACAATCCGATATAGGCAAACACATCGCCCACTTCAGCTGCAGTGAATGCAAACTTCTCGTTCAGGAATATTTGAAAGAACTGTGTGAAAAACGAAAAACCAAACGTGAATAAAAACGACACGATGAAAATGGATCGTAATCCTTTCGACTGAAGTGCTTTCCCAATGTTTTTGAAACCCGAGAGCAAACTTACTTTGCTGGCTTTCTTCTCGGCTAGCGTTTCGCGATAGATGGTAAAGACCATTACGAGGTTAATCGCCGATAATATTCCCGCAAACCAAAATGGCGTTGCATAATTAAACCAGGAAACAATTGCAGGATCGGCGAGCTTTCCACCCAAATACGGCCCGATAACAAAACCTACTCCGAACGCCATTCCAATTAATCCGAAATTTTTTGTTTTCGTTTTTTCATCACTGATATCCGCGATGGACGAAAAGGCAATAGAGATATTTCCTCCGGTGAAGCCATCCAAGGCACGACTGAAAAACATCAACCACAAATTTCCCGTCACAACTCCATAAGCGAACAGCAAGTAACCGATCATCGTGCCTAGCAATGAAATCGCCAGTATTGGTTTTCGTCCGTAGCGATCGGATAACGCACCTAAGATGGGAGCGCCGAAAAATTGTGCTAACGGAAATGCGGCTGCCATGAATCCGTACACGATATAACGTGTTTGAATGGCCACATCATTTTCAAAAATTCCGGAAGAAGGATCGGCGAATAAAATGGGCAACACGGGAATTACAATTCCCACACCCAGAAGATCAACAAAAACAGTAACGAGCAGCGAGATTAGAATACCGCGTTTATTAGCACCAGACATGGCTTAAAGGTAACGTATACATTGAGAGTACCACCGCACCAACGTCGATGAACGAGTTATATCGAACTCATTTCTAAATTCAAATATTTTCATTTATCAAAAGTACAACTGTTGTTTTCTCGAAATAATTATACGCTGAGTCATTACCATGATTTTCGAGAAATTTCGGGCAATACACTTTAATGTACTATGAATCAACGAATAATGTAAGTCAAAAGAGCACTAACTTCGAAACTGGTGTGTTATGTAATGTAATATTCGCTGAAATATATTCCAATAAATTATTGAGTGAGCTGCAGTGAGTTTTTAAGCGCGATCTTAAAAAAACCGGTATAGTTACACCCCGTTACATGAACATAATATACCCCTTCTTTCAGACGGGACATGTTCAGATTAGGTTTACCTGTAATGCTGCGAATCATCTCTGAATATGGCTGATTAACAGGATATACCTGCGATCGATAATCGCTGATTAAAGCGAAATTAAACTCATCATACATATATGGTTGCACCTTACTATTGTCAAATGGGAACAACACCACTAAGGAATCACTCGGCGAATTGCGAACAATATTTACTTGCTGCATATCGAAACGCGAAGTATCTGCGGTTTGAAGCATCGTCTCAGTTATATTAATGAGCTGTACGGCACGTATTGATTGATTGGCATGCCAGAAAAAATAGGCAGTTGTTCCAATACTCCCTAAAGCCACAAATAGCATCAATAACTTTTTCACGGTGGAAAGTTAGCGCATACGAGGCTTGTTAACAAAACGATATTATTAAATGAACTTATCTTTGACCAGCAACTCGAAATAACTATTCCAATTAAACTATCTTTTAATATTCCGTATGCGCATCACCTTTATACTCACTTCCCGTGAAATCGAAAGAAATTGGAAGGTAAATAACATTTCAGGCGAAAAAATGTAAGCAACGGTTATGATATCAGAATTGAGTTTATCACGTATTGAAGCAAGATTAACCCATAGGCTAACTATTACTTAGATCGATCAAAACCATGAAAATACTAGGCATCATACCCGCACGATACGCTTCCTCCCGATTCCCGGGAAAACCGCTCATTGACCTCAACGGCAAAAGCATGATTCAACGCGTGTACGAACAGGCGTTCAAAGCTTCTTTCCTGACGCAAGTAGTGGTGGCAACGGATGATCAACGCATATTTGATCATGTATTCGAATTTGGTGGTATGGCGGTAATGACATCGAGCGAGCACCGCAGCGGCACCGATCGTTGTGCGGAAGTACTATCCAAAACAACGAAACACGTTGATGCAGTCATCAATATTCAAGGTGATGAGCCGTTTATTCAACCGGAACAAATCGATCTGCTGGCACGTTTGTTTGAAGATGATTCCGTGGAAATCGGCACGTTGATTAAACCTTTGCACGATACTGCGGATTTATCCAATCCGAACATCATCAAAGTGGTGATCGATACACAACGAAACGGCATTTATTTCAGTCGTTCTCCTATTCCGTTTGTGCGCGATGCAGCGGAACTTTCCGAATGGCCGAAAAAAGTGAAGTTGTATAAGCACGTCGGCATATACGGTTATCGTGCTGATGTGTTGCCAAAACTTACACAATTAGCTCCGGGAGTGCTGGAAATGGCGGAATCGTTGGAGCAATTGCGTTGGAGAGAAAACGGCTATGCCATCCGCACCGCGCTGACAGAATTGGAAACGATATCTATTGACGCGCCGGAAGACGTGGACAAGCTGCGAAAAGCAGGGTTGATTTAATCGCATAAGATATTTTTTAACAGATCTAGGCTCCCTTATACAAGGCCGCTGCATCCTGTTTACAACCAGAGGAACTGCGTTTGGCTCCTGCTTCGTAGCTTTCTTATGTTGAAACAAATGCGTGTCGAATTATTTACAGAATAGCTACGATATAACGCTTCAAATGGCTAAATTTGTCACTGAAATGGTAGCTCCAGTTAACATAGCGCATTACATCGCCGACTTATTGTTCCGGCACGATTGTGTTATTGTTCCCGGTTTGGGTGGATTTGTCTCCACTTACGCTTCCGCAAAAATTCATCCCGTACAACACACGTTTTTACCGCCTTCGAAGCAGATTGTGTTTAACAAACATCTGCAACAGAATGATGGTTTGTTGGTGAATGCCATTGCAGTTGCGATGAGCATCACGTTCGATGAAGCACAAACAACAGTAAAAGCATTTACGGAAGCCTTGCAAAATCAGTTGCAGGAAGGTAAAAAAGTAGAGCTGTTGAATTTGGGCAGCATGTGGCTGGATCCGGAGAAGAACATTTGTTTTGAATCCGATCCGGGAGTGAATTTCCTCATGGAATCCTTCGGTCTTGCTGCGTTCCAGACCATGCCGATATTGCGCGAGACTCCGAAAACCGAGCCGAAACCTGTTGTTCGTGAAGATCGCAAGATCACAGCAACACCGGAAGAAGTTGTTGCACCGCGCGTTCGTCGCTCAAAAGCAGTGTATGTTACGGCAGCCATCGCACTACCGATTTTGATCGCGTTGACGTGGGTAGGGTTGCGCATTCAGGATAATGGTCAGGGCATTGCAGGATTGGGCTTCTTCAAACAAGAGCCTGGCAAATATGCACCCGTGAATTATGTGGCACAAATGATCGCCGACACCGCAAGTGAACATTTGAAATTCGACGCAGCAGGTAATGCCGATTTGCAATTATTGGAAATAGGTCCGCGATTGCACGTAAACGTTTATAAAATGCCTACAGATTCCACGAGCGTTGCTGCTACGCAGAATTTGGAGGCAAATCAAACCGGCAATTTAGAGCGCGATCGTTTTTATATCATCGCAGGATGCTTCCGAATGCCGGAGAATGCGGACAATTATTACCGCGAATTAAGCGCGAAAGGTTTAAAACCTTCGAAGCTTAATGCCATCAAAGGCGGAATGACCTACATCAGCTTGGGAACATTCTCAGAACGTAAAGCTGCGGAAGAATTGTTATTCGCGGTTCGCGGAACTGTTCCTGAAGCTTGGTTAATGAAGCGCTGATTATCCGGCCCGCTTCACCCAATCATCTACTCTTCGCAACAACAACTCCAAACGAATCGGTTTGTTGATATAACCGTCTGCTTCCAGTTGTATGCCTAAATCTTTTGCATAAGACTCATTCAACGCCGAAAGAAACAGAATGCGTGTTTGATCAAACTCCGCTTTTGTACGCAATTGACGGCAGGTTTCGTAACCGTTCATCACCGGCATCAAAATATCCAGAATAATAAGATGCGGACGGCATTGCAACGCCACATCCAGCCCCGACTGACCATCAGTGGCCGTGAATACTTCGTAACCTTTACGCATGAGGTTATATCCAATGAATTCGCGGATATCGGGTTCGTCGTCGATGATTAAAATTCTGCGAGGTTGGAGTTCGTTCATATTGAGCAAACGTACAGTGCTCATATTGCGAAAAGATTACCCCTATCTGAAATGATTATGAATTTACATCAGGGTGGTTCCGCTGCTTTTGCTCTTCCTGCGCGCGATTCTTGCGATAAATGGACACTGCCGCAAATAACGCAATGCCTAATACAATGGCGCTTAATGTTACCCAAACCCATGTATCGTTGCTTTTCGGAATAACTAAAAACACGATCACGAATAAGAAAATTGTCGCTACTTCATTCCACAGGCGTAAACGAAACGACGTCCATTTCAACACATCGCGTTGATGTTGTTGGAACAATTGATGTGTTTTTAAGTGATACAACGTTAATCCGATTGCAAAACACAACTTCAGGATAAACCAGGCCTGTGCGTACAAATCGGGGCGATACCACGTAATCCACAATCCGAAAATCCACGTTAAAATCATGGCCGGCCAGGAAATAGCATACCACAAACGTTTCTGCATGATTTTGAACTGTGCGGAGAGAATATCGCGTTCCTGTTGTTCTTTATCCTGAGCTTCCACATGATAAATCAACAATCGCGGCATATAGAACAATGCGGCAAACCAACTTACCATAAAAATTACGTGCAGAGATTTGACATAAACCATACTGCAAAGGTAGTGGAATGCCTGCAACACGGGGTCAAATTAGTTGGCGTTAAATGCCTACCTTTGCACGCTATGGAAAGTACGCGTCAGCTGAAATTTGCACGCTTGATTCAAAAGGAAATGGCAGACATTTTCCAGTTTGATATGCGTGGCACTTTCGGAAATATCATGATCACGGTAACAATGGTTCGGGTAAGTCCGGATTTAGGTGTTGCCAAAGTTTATGTCAGCTTGTTTCCTGTAAAGGACAAAAAAGAAGTCCTTGAAAAAATAAAAGAACACACTGTTGAGTTGCGCCACAATTTGGGGCAACGCATTCGCAAACAGGTGCGCGTTATTCCGGAGTTGATGTTTTTTATTGATGACTCACTGGACTACGCCGAACGAATTGAAGAACTCCTGAAAAAGAAATAACGACTATGCATTACGATCCCATTAAACGAACCCTGGGCTCCGTTTTTAATACTTCACCCTTCATGCGTAAATTATTTTACGCATTGCTCGACTTGTTGTTGCTGCGCGCATGGCACGTTCACCGCGAATTAAAATTATGGCGCAAAGGCAAAGGTGATGACATCAAAATTCTGGATGCAGGTTCGGGATACGGACAGCACAGTTATTATCTCGCGGGAATGAATCCGAAATGGGAAATTCTTGCCGTTGATGTGAAACAAGAACAAGTAGAAGACTGCAACAAGTTTTTCCAACAAGTAGATCGTACGAATGTAAAGTTCGAAGTAGCGGATCTTACGAAATTTGATATGCCGGAACGCTTCGATATGGCCTTGTCTGTAGATGTGATGGAACACATTCTGGAAGACGTTGCCGTGTTCGAAAACATTTGCAAGTCGTTAAAACCGGGCGGTATGTTGCTGGTTTCTACTCCATCCGATCAGGGCGGTTCCGATGTGCACGACGACGGTGAAAGTTCATTCATTGAAGAACATGTTCGTGATGGCTACAACATCAAGGAAATTGAAGACAAAATGAAAAAGGCCGGCTTCAGCAAAGTGGAAGCGCTGTATTCGTACGGAACTCCCGGAAAAATTTCATGGAGACTTTCCATGAAGTGGCCGATTCAGATGGTAGGTGCTTCTAAAATTTTCCTGATTCTGTTGCCGTTGTATTTCCTGATCACTTATCCGTTCGCGTATTTGCTGAACTGGATGGACGTTTCAAGTAAGCATGCAACAGGAACAGGTTTGATTGTTAAAGCCTGGAAATAATTTCATCGGGACCGCATGAACAGCATCTTTTTCATAGCGCGTCGATACCTGTTTTCGAAAAAATCGCACAATGCCATTAACATTGTCACCACAATTTCTGTGGTGTGCGTTACTGTCGTTACAGCAGCGTTGATCATCATCATGTCGGCCATGAATGGATTATCCAATTTGGTCGAGTCGCTATACAATTCTTTTCACGCTGATGTTCGCATTACACCTGCAGCCGGCAAAACTTTTATTTCCGACTCCTTGCAGGTCGCGCAAATCAAGAAGATTCCGGGCGTCGCGTATTACACGGAAATTCTGGATGAAAACGGATTAACGGAAAATGCCGATCGTCAGATGATTGTGACCCTGCGTGGTGTAGGCGATGATTACGCAAAAAATAACGGATTCGACACTGTGGTTCGCGATGGTAATTTTGAATTAAAACCACACGGGAGAACCGGCGCTATTGTAGGAATGGAAATTGGTGCCAAGCTGCAACTCAATGCGCTGTCGCCGTTGCATATTTATGTTCCTAAACGCGATCGGAATCTGGCTGTTGATTTGAATAACCTCGATGAAGAACCGTTCAATAAAGATTTGGCTTTAGTCACGGGCATTTACGCCGTAAGCAGCGATTTTGACGGCAAGTACGTCATCATGCCGATTGAAAAAGTGCGGGAGTTAATGGTGTACACCAAAGAAAGCAGTTCCGCAGAAATTGGTTTAGCGCCCAATGCAAAACCGGATGATGTGATCGCAGCAATCAGCAACATTCTCGGACCGAAGTTCAAAGTGGAAGGACGGTACGAACAGAATAAGCTCTTATATCAAACCTTGAAGAGCGAAAAACTCTGGACGTTTTTTATTCTGCTGTTCATCTTAACGATAGCCACTTTTAATACGATAGGATCGTTGACGTTGTTAATTATCGAAAAGAAAAAAGACATCGGCATTTTGTGGAGCATGGGAGCAAGTCGGAAATTTATTCAACGCATTTTCTTCACCGAAGGCATTTACATTTCCTTGTTCGGATTATTGATTGGAACCGTTTTGGGCATTGCGATTTGTTATGCACAAGATCAGTTCGGATTAATACGATTCAGCGAAGGGTTTGTGGTAGATGCCTATCCGGTGCAAGTAAAACTTACCGATATATTATTGATATCCGGTGCTGTAATGCTCATCGGAATTTTAGCTGCATTGTATCCCGTACGTGTGTACACGAGAAAATACCAGCAGGTGAAATTGTAATTGTCTTAACGCTAGTTTTTCACTAAACGTTGCGTGAACAACACTTTTCCATCTGCAGCTTCGCCACGAATCAAGTACACTCCGTTTTGCAAAGGTTCCGTATTGAACCAGAATTGATTCAATCCAGCACGTGCACGATCCTGCAAAAGCAATACCACTTCTTTGCCGTTCATATCATACACCACAATGCGCATGGTAACCGGTTCGTCAATTCTCGGTGTTGAAGGAACGTTCACATCAGGACTCAACGCCACTTCTCCAATCCACGTTTGATGCAAGTTGTTGGCAGAACCAATCATGCCGTTCACCCAGAATGTACCTTGCTGATTGTAGCGACGCTGAATTCCGGAATAATCGCCCCAACGATCCGTTCCGTTCAATACGTTGATGTAACCCAAACCGCGCTTGATCACCACACGATCCGAATAATTCCCGACGCCATCTGCCACACGAACCGAAAATCCGGGGAACGTATCCTGACTGCTGTGCAAGAACACAATCATTGACTTATCATCATTACCATTGTACCCGGCCCACGCGATATTCGGATAACCGTATTCTAACAACGTATCAGTAATTATTGCAGCAGTCACCGCAGGATTTCCATTTGGATCATTAATCATACCGTGATACACCGTACAAAAACCTGTGGCTGTATCCAACGTGTTCGACACGAATTGAATTTTATCGTTCTGAATAAACGCGCCGAGAATTCGCGCGTCATTGGTTTGCAGCAAACCTGTCGCTGTTGGTTGTAAACTGTTGGGCGGAACAATGTATTGCACCGGACTGATCAATGGCGTAACTGTAACTTGTTGTCCGGGAGCGTTAATGGAATCGGTGATGTGCACGAGGAAAATGGTGTCATTTCCTAATGTCATGTTGCGGTTCGATAAAAAGTATAGACCACGCGCAGACGGCGGTTGATCGCCACCTTCAACAGGACATAAATTACGAATCGGACGACCTCCGTACTGAATTCCGGAATGCAACTGTGAGGACAGTGAATCGCCTGCATAACCGTCCCACTTGTTGATTTGCCAAATCAACGTTTGTGCAAAACCTGTTTGCCACGGCATATTATCGTACACCAGATTAACGGTGATAAAAACTTCTTGTTCGTTTACGGTTAACATCGGATAATCCGTCCATGCTGTATCCGCAAACGGATTTCCCGGCAACTGATACAAATTCCACGCACCGTTTACTGTGTCGGTTTTTGAAAATCCAACAATGATTCCTGTTTGACCGGATGAAAATCCCGCAAGGCACAAAAGGATAAAGCGATTCGATTGCGGATCATAAATTACTTTCGGATCGTATTTCGTTGCAGGATTTCCTAAACTGCTCGACCAGAATGAAAGTGTTGCAGTGCCCGCTGTGGTGTTGTTCCATGTACGATAACGGAAAATACTGGAGTTTTGCACCGATGCTAGTGATCCGTTGTTTCCGATAGCAATTTCATTATCGTTCGGGGTGCTGTTGTTGAACAAGTTTCCAGCGAACGTTCTACCCACAGTTGGCGCAGGAACCGATGAACTTCTTTGATTGGCAGCGCTTACGGAAGCAACCGTTTTTTTCGGATACAACACTTCCAATGTATCCTTCACCCGCTGCAACTCCGACTTTCCCGCAACCGCAGGCATTTCCACTACACGCAGCACAGGATTATAATCCGGTGTTGCGGCATTCGGATCGCTCTCGCCCGCTTTAGGAATTTGTAACGAAGCAGATTGCTGCGCGTACAACACACACATGCTAAACAACGATAAGGCGAGTATAATTTTTTTCATGCCGTAATATTTCCTTTAAGTTACAGTCAATTTCTCAGTTTATCGAAAGCCGACTCATTAATTTCATTCATACAACGAAAATGTCCTTTTGGACAAGTATCAAACCCGATTTTAGAGCACGGTCGGCACGAAAGATTTTTCACTTCAATTATTTCTGAAGCAGGATCGGGCAAATACGGATACATACCCAATTCAGGAACTGTATTACCCCAAACAGAAAATATCTTTTTTCGCAAAGCCGCTGCAATGTGCATCAATCCTGTATCGTGGGCGATAACTACTTCCGACAATTCAATAACAGATGCCGATTGTTGCAAACTTAATCGACCGCAATAATCTTCAACAGGAACATTAATCAATGATTTAATTTTTACCGCACGTTCTTGATCTTCCTTACCGCCCAATAAAGCGACAGGTTTGCCCACATAATTAATGATTGCTGCTAATTTCTCCGCAGGCAATTGTTTCGTCCCGAACTTCGCTCCAACCGTAATAGCAACAAAACCGGATTGCAATATTACAGGCAAATCAATCTTTGACAGTCGTGAAGCATCATCAACAAAAAAGTCGAGTCCTTTGCCATCGTTGGTAACGCCCAAATGCCGGACCGTTTCCATGTAACGATCTACAATATGCACATTCGGCATTCGATTCACTTTCAACTGCACGAGCAACCACTTTTCCCAATTGAGTTTGTGGAATGAACGCGAAGGTTTTCGCAACATCGCTTTTAATTGCAAGGATCTCAAGTTGTGATGCAGGTCGATGATCCATTGGAAATTTTCGGCGCGTAAAGTTTCCTTTAATTCACCAAGCGAATTTTTAAACGTGTGAATTTGTTTCACGTGGGGATTCGCCGTAAGCAAATTTCGGAAAGCCTCTTTGGTGACAAAATGCACTTCCGCTTGCAATTGTTCTGCAAGACATCGCACAACGGGCGTAGTCAGGACGATATCGCCTATCGAACTGAAACGTACAACTAGAATTTTCAACGGAGCTTTTGCCACAGGATAAAAATAAAAAAGACCGACGAGGGATTCGTCGGTCTTTTTATGCATCAAATAAAAATTATTTTGCCATATAGTGGATTTCCTCCAAAGATGAACCCGGAGTTTTTTCTTTCACCCAGAATTCTTTGTTGGTTAAACGAACGATAACCATTGTGTCAGGAGTAGATCCGGTTTCATTACTTAACGTTTTAAAATCGGCCTTGTCGTTGACCAATTCCCATGTACCGGCATCAGTATCGCTGCCTAAAGCGTATGTAAAACTTGAAGAGTAAGTTCCGTCTTTTTCCATGGTAATAGTTTCGCTGGTAACGAATGCACGATAGTCACTAGTCTTATCCACACCGTCAACAAGGAACTTCTCTACACCCCAAGTTCCGGCAATACGTGCCTTCTTGGAAAGTAAAGTTAAAGATGGACCTTCCTCGTACTTTTTGCAGGAAGTAAGTGTTACACCTCCGATAAACAATGCCGCTACGGCAATTTTTGCGAATGTTTTCATAATGAGTTTTGATTTTGAGCAACGAAGTTAATACAAATTCCTGTACCAAAATACGGTAACTTCGCGCCAATGAGTACGTTAACAGACACCCACGCCCACTTATATTCTTCCAAATTCGATTCAGATCGCGACGCAATGGTTAATCGCGCCATTGCTTTAGGCGTTACCCGAATTTTTCTTCCCGCAATTGACAGCGAATCGCATGAACAATTGATTGCATTGGTTAATCAATTCCCGGACAACTGCTTCCCGATGATGGGATTGCATCCGTGTTCCGTAAAACAGGAGGATGTGCAGCAAGAATTGGAACAGGTGTATTCATATTTAAAATCGGGGAAGTTTTGCGCCGTTGGTGAAATTGGCATTGACCTGTACTGGGACAAAACCACATTAGCCGTGCAACAAGAAGCTTTTGCGCAACAAATTGACTGGGCGTTGGAATTCGATTTGCCCATTGCCATTCACAGTCGTGATGCGTTTAATGAATGTTACGACATTGTGAAAGCAAAACAAAACGGCAAACTACGCGGCGTGTTTCATTGTTTTTCCGACGGACCTGAAGAAGCGAAAAAAGTAGTTGAGTTAGGCGGTTTTTATTTGGGAATCGGTGGTGTGTTGACGTTTAAGAATTCTACACTGCCTGCAGCAATAGAAAACATTCCTATGGAATACCTTCTGTTGGAAACCGATGCTCCGTATCTCGCTCCTGTGCCGCATCGCGGTCAACGCAATGAAAGTGCTTACGTTACTCATGTCGCAGATAAATTAGCCGAAGTGAAACGTGTTTTTCTGCGCGACGTGATTGAACAAACTACACAAAATTCCATCCGACTTTTTGGAAAATAAAATGGCTAAACAACCTAAAGTTTTATTAATCTATACCGGCGGAACCATAGGAATGGTGGCTGATGCAAAGACCGGGCAGCTGAAGCCGTTTAATTTCAACAATCTGTTGGATGAAGTTCCCGAGTTGCATAAAATTCCTGCCACAATTGATACGCATTCGTTTGGTAAGCCCATCGACTCGTCAAACATGGAACCGAAAATCTGGTTGGAATTGGCGGCACTAATCGGAAAGCAATACAACAAGTATGATGGATTCGTTATCCTGCACGGCTCTGACACCATGGCTTTCACGGCATCGGCATTAAGCTTTTTGTTAGAGAATTTGAATAAGCCTGTGATTCTTACGGGCTCACAATTACCGATTGGAACCATCCGTACCGATGGAAAAGAAAATCTCATTACAGCGGTAGAAATTGCGGCAGCGGATGGTAAGAAATATCCGATTGTTACTGAAGTATGTGTGTATTTTGAATACCGCTTGTATCGAGGGAATCGCACCAACAAGTTTAATGCAGAACACTTCCGGGCTTTTCAATCACCGAACTATCCGTTGTTAGCTGAAGCGGGCATTCATATTAATTTTAATAAAGAAGCAATTCGAAAGAAATCGAAAGGTGCGCTTAAAGTGTATCAGAAACTGGATTCTTCCGTTGCGATATTAAAATTATTTCCGGGAATTACGCCTGCAGTGGTAAGCGCGGTGCTGAACTCCGGATGTAAAGCGATTGTACTGGAAACGTTTGGTTCGGGCAATGCGACAACTGCGAACTGGTTTATTGACGCTCTGAAAAACGCGATTAAGCGCGGCGTAATTATTTTAAATATTACGCAATGTGCTCAGGGCACAGTTGAACAAGGACGTTACGAAACCAGTTCGGCGTTTAACAAGATCGGTGTTATTGGTGGCGCTGATTTAACTACAGAGGCGGCAGTAGCGAAACTGATGTTCCTGATGGGCAACGTGCCTGCAGGAAAAATCAAGAAGCAGTTGACGCAGGATTTGCGCGGCGAGCAGACAAATTAGCGCACCAAAACGCAAGTATTCCGATTAATTAATACATTTGTGCCCCGTTGAAATAACGGAATTGGAGACGTGTCCGAGTGGTTGAAGGAGCACGCCTGGAAAGTGTGTATACCCCAAAAGGGTATCGCGAGTTCGAATCTCGCCGTCTCCGCAAATGAATCAATTTCCTCCCCGCGTTTAGCGGGGTTTTTATTTCGCGAGAGAGCGCGTCAAGCTTGGCTTGAACGTGCTAATAAGCGAAAGAAAAAATAGCGAAGCGGTGGAAATTGAAACGCCGTCAACAGATGAATAAAGCCAACCGGAAAATAAAACAGCAAAGACTTTTACAGCGACTATTAATTACAACACACTAGGTCAACCGTCATTTCATCACCTGAAATTAGCGGTGTTTTTTATGCATTAATCTGTTGTGTTAAGCTTGTGCGAAATACGCTCAATACGAGTGAGTCATGCCCTTGTAATCAATACATGATAACGACAGGAAAAACTTTATTTAATGAGGTTGACGCTCCCCATCACCGACTGCTTATTACCTAAAACATTTACAAAATCACATTTCCAAACGTAGGTATCGATCTGACAAATTTCTCCACCCAACACTCTTCCATTCCAACCTTGATTAATATCATCGGTGAAAAATATAAGGTTGCCCCAGCGGTCAAAAATGTACAGGTTAAAAGTCTCCGGATCTATTCCTGTCCCCGAAACAAAAAACACTTCATTTATTCCGTCTTCATTTGGAGTAAATGCATTGGGAGCATAAAATGACCAGTCGGGCTTCACATAAATATTAATTGAATCGGAAGCGACACAACCATGCTCACTAATCACGCTTTGCACTACAGTATACCAACCGGTATCCTGATAGCTATAATTAAATGGCTGATTTAAATTAGACACTATTCCTCCACTCGGATCACCCATACTGTAAATAGTTGTATCGCAAAATGTACAATTCGGATCGAAATAAAACATAGGCGATAAAATGGACGCTGTATCAGGCGATGCCGTGAAACCTGCAACAGGTATAGGATGCACGACAATCATATTCGCGTACGTTTGAGTAGTTACACACCCATTCATATCCGTAACAGAAAACGTTATCGAGTATGTGCCGGCATCATCATAACAGTGACTTGCTGCACAGGATGCTGCATTAGTCAAGTCGCCGAAATCGATGTTACAAATGCTCGCACTTGGCGTAGAGGCACCCACAAAATTTACGCAAAGAGGCGCACAACCTTCCACAATGTCGGCAGAGAGAGAAAGAGTTGGGCTGGAATAAACTGTCACGACAATACTATCTGATACAACGGGAGAACCGCATTGATCAGAAACTGTCAATACATAAGTTGTAGTTACAGTAGGAGATGCTGTAGGATTTGCAATGGCAGCGTTATTTAAACCTGTAGAGGGACTCCATGAATACGTGTAAGGACCTCCATCTCCTCCGGATGCAATACCGCTAATGGTGGTTCCGGAACCGTTGCAAATTGTGATAGCAGGCGAGACCTGCAGTTGCAGCGGCGGATAAACGGTAACCAATGCGGAATCCTGAGATGAACAGCCGTAATTATCTGTAACCGTTAGAGTATAAGTTGTTGTAGTTAACGGGCATGCCTGGGTAACAGCAGCAGTTGGATTCGTTAAACCGGCCGGCGGTGACCATGAATAAGATGTTCCGCCCGATCCACTCATTGTCACACAAGTCCCGCAATAGAATAAGTCCGGACCCGCAGCCGCGATTGGTAATTGTATTACCGTAACCGTTACAGTATCTGAATTTTGACATCCATTTGCATCGACAACACTCATGTAGTAGTTGGATGTTGATGAAGGAGCAACGGTAGGTGTGGCTGTATTAGATCCTGAGACAATTGATGAGCCCATCCAAACGTATGAGTTCCCTCCGGATCCATTCAATACAGTGGATTGTCCAAAACAAATTGTATCATCCAATCCTGCATTAGCAGGAGGCAGCGCCAACGCTGTTATTGTTACGCTATCCGACCCAAAACAACCGTTCTGATTGATAACACTAACCACAAATACAGAGGTATTGGTTACAGTTACAGACGGAGAGGCTGCATTCCCGTTAACTATAGTCGACGAACTCGTTGATGTCCATGAATATTGATTACCACCTGTAGCATTTAAGGTTACAGTACTACCCGAACAAACGGTTGTATCACTATATGCATTAACAGCAATTACATTTTGCATTTCTGAATACAAAACAAGCGTATCTGAGCAACCGGCGGCGGAAGTACCAACAACCGTATAAGTTGCGCTTGAAGAGACAGGTCCAATTGAAACACTGCTATTGTTCGTCGTTAGCGGCGACCAATTGGAATTCGATGACCATGAATACGTCGATGCACCGGAAACTGAGATGGTATCAGTTTGAGTTGGACAAAGTATCAATGTGTCCATTGAAAGAGCTAGAATAGGATTAGGATTAACGATGACCGAAATCGTAGCTGTGTCCGAACATCCTTGCGGCGAAGTCGAGATAACAGTATATATCGTGCTCGCACTTGGATTTACTACAACCGAATCGCCTGAACCGGTTATGATATTAACACCAATAGATGGGCTCCAGGAATAATTATTTGTATCTAGTCCGGCATCTACGCCCGCTGAAAAGCCCTCGCAAATAGTTATACTTTGCGGATTCAGGTTGATAATTGGAACGGTATTAACAGTTATGCTTATCGTGGCTGTGTCCAAACAACCCGCAGAAGAGGTACCAATCACCGTGTAAGTTGTTGAAGCACTTGGAGCAACTGAAATAGATGCGCCGGTTTGGTTACCCGGAGACCAGGCGTATGTAGT
>JAJTEY010000032.1 GCA_021299855.1 Bacteroidota bacterium
CACTGATTTTAATTCTTGATCAGATTACGGATGTTAGAAATTTTGGCGCCATTGCACGTAGTGCTTCTTGTGCCGGTGTACATGCAATTGTTATTCCTAGTCGCGGGGCCGCAGCAGTTAACGAAGATGCCGTTAAAACATCGGCAGGTGCTTTACACTCCATGATCATATGTAAGGAACATAACCTGAAAGATACCATTGATTATCTCAAATCATCAGGATTACGAATTGCAGGTTGCACGGAAAAAGGCAGTGATGTTTATTATGAAACCAATTTTAACGGACCACTTGCAGTAATTATGGGATCAGAAGAAGATGGCATCTCGCATGAATATTTGAAACGTTGTGATGTCAAAGTTCAAATTCCTATGCAAGGCACCGTAGGTTCTTTAAATGTTTCTGTTGCAACCGGAATAATTTTATTCGAAATCAATCGACAACGACATGTTTAGTCTGTTGAATTTGTCTTTACGCAATCAACTGCTGTTGTTGGTTTCTTTAACCGGCATTTCGCGTATTCCATACATATTTGATGGATACGGTGTAGAAGAAGATTCGTGGGGACTTGTAGTTAATTCGTACGAAATACAACAAACAGGGCATTTTGTAGCATCTCGTTTACCGGGACATCCTGTTCAGGAATGGACTTACGCGTTAATTTATGATCAGCCTGCATGGATGTACAATTCGTTATCGGTCTTGTTCAGTATGATTGCGGTGTTCTACTTTTTCAAAGTTGTACATCAATTAGGTTTAGAGTCGCCCGGGCTGTGGACGCTTGCCTTTGCATGCACGCCCGTATTGTACATTGCAGGTACTTACACTATTGATTACGCATGGGTATTGGGATTCTTGTTGGCTTCGTTGTACTATTTATTGCGTGGTCATTTTATCGTCAGCGGAATTCTGCTTGGGATGACGATCGGATTGCGCGTAACAACAGGTGCGTTTTTATTGCCGTGGTTGTTATTGGTGTGGAACAATCTGGACACGAAAACGTCCATCAAGCATTTTCTCAGTATTGCCGTTCCCGCAGGACTAATCGGAATTGCTTGGTACATTCCGGTATATCTGGTGTATGGATCAGGCTTCTTCGATTACAGCGACCAATTCCCCTACCCGCCATTGACCAAAATACTTTATAAAGCAAGCATCGGTGTGTTTGGTTTACTGGGCTGTATTGCTATTGCTTATACGCTGTATTGTTATGTGCGTCGTCGTAAATCGTTTGAATGGAACGGAACTAATTTCATTACACCAAAACAACTTGTTACTGTTTGCCTGGTCGTAATCGGAATTCACATTTTAGCATATCTCAGGCTTCCCCAGAAGTCGGCGTATATGTTGCCTCTTGTTCCATTTGTAATCATCTTGTGCGCTTTGGTATTGCAGAAGCGCGAGGTGAAATGGTTTGCGCTGTTATTCGCAGGTGCACCATTCCTGATGAGCATGAACCTGACCGATCCTTTGCGCGGGGCTGAACATTCTGCACTTGCAGCAACATTCAAAATTTCGGGTCAGGAAATTTTTATTGATCCGATCTCAGGCCCGATATTTTCGGAACGTTCCAAGCGCATCAATAAAATGAAATACTGTGATGAAGTGCTGAAAGCAACAGATACGATTACGCTTCCTACAGTGATCATCGGAGGTTGGTGGTACAACGAATTGATTACGGAAAACTTCACGCGCAAATACAATAAGTTAGTGCGCCATCGATTTTATATCGAATGTCATGTTATGGATTCGGCAAGACGTGCGGGTGCTCAGGTATTTTATTTACCCGAACAAAATCTGTACAACGATCAGATGTACGGACAACAATGTACCGATTCCTTAGCGCAACCTTTTTATATTCGTTAATCATGAGAATTGCTACTACTGTGGTGCTATCCCTGTTGCTAATTGCTTGCAGCGACAAGCCGAATGATATCAAAGACATGAATTGGCTGGTAGGAAAATGGGAAGGAGTTGACCTTAATAATTTTCGCTTTGTAGAAACCTGGAAACGAAGTGACGCAAAAATCTTGTCCGGAAAAGGTGCAGCATTAAGTGATGAAGGAGATACGATTTTCAAAGAAGTATTGAAGATTCAACCGGTAGAAGGTGAATTGTACTACTTCGCCACGGTGCCGGGAAATCCGGAACCTGTATTGTTCAAATTAGTAGAAGGCGATACCGCACATCTGGTATTCGAAAACCGCGATCATGACTTTCCGCAACGTATTGCGTATACGCGGGAAACTCGCAACAGCATGTCCGTAAAGCTCGAAGGCATGGAGAAAGGTTATCCTAAAACGGAGATGCTTTCTTTCGAACGCGCCGGTGATACATTGCTATTGAATAAATAATTTTTTCATCCGTTGTATCTTTTTAGGAAAATGATCATTAGGATAGAAAAACCGATCGTTGAATACTTATCATAAAACCGGAGAACAACTTCGCGAGGAGTTGATATTGATACAGGAAGCGAAAAAAGATCCTGCTCGCTTTGCCGTGTTGTATGATCACTATTATAAACCGGTATATGTATTTGTTTTCCGTCGTTGTGGCGACGAAGATGTTACCGGAGATATCGTATCTGCAACTTTTCTGAAAGCCTTGCTCGCTTTGCCGAAATATGAATTCAAAGGAGTTCCATTTTCCGCGTGGCTTTTTCGTATTGCATTGAATGAAGTCAATATGTTCTATCGACAAGGTGAAAAACAACGTCACGTCAGTTTGGAACAAACCGATTTGTCTGCCATGATTACGGAAAGTGGTGCACAGGATGATGAAGAGCGGCGTTTGGAATTATTGAAGTCGCTGTCCATTTTGAAGCCGGAAGAAATGATGATGATTGAATTGCGCTTTTTTGAAAAAAGAGCATTCGCTGAAATTGGAGCAATTCTTGGCATGACAGAAAACAATGCCAAAGTGAAAACCTACCGAATATTAGATAAACTTAAAACCGAGTTGATGAAAACATCACTACGTTAGATCATGAGCAATTACAAATTCGATATAGACCCGAAACTGCCGGACGACGCCAAAATTGAAAGGCAAAAGAATTTTCAAAAGGTGATGGGAAATTATCATCGCATGACGCGTCCGATGTATCAAACGCCGTTGTATAAATACCGCAATGTGTTTTTGGGATTGGTATTGCTGATTGTACTTGTTTGGTTAGTTGTAGAAACTGAGCAGGAACGAAAAAACGCTAAGGAACTTCCTAAAAACGATTCAGCCCAAACAGATACAATACCATCACTGAAATAAAATCACTTCACGAATTTATATCCCACACCACGAATCGAGAAAAAGTGTCGCGGTTCACGAGCGTTATCTTCGAAATACTTTCTGAAATTTAGAATGTAGTTATCTATTGCACGCGCTGTGGGTTGTTCGTCATCCTTCCATAACTCTTCCAGGATCACATCGCGCGAAACCACCTGCCCTTCCCGCTCGATTAACAATTTCAGAAAATCAATTTCACGTTTGGACAATTGCCATGATTTGCCTTTTCCGGAAGCTTCAAACGTTGCAAAATCAATATTGTTATCGCCAAATTGATAACGCGGTGAATCCAATTGCGATTCCTGTCGTTTCGAACGTTTCGCAAGATTATGAACGCGCAATAAAAATTCTTCCAAATGAAAAGGCTTGGTCAGGTAATCGTCTGCCCCCAATTTCAAACCACGAATTTTATCCTCTCCTTGTGACTTTGCCGTTAAAAATAAAATAGGCACTTCCATGTCCTTTCTGCGAATAGCGTCACACACTGCAAAGCCATCAATTCCCGGGAGCATCACGTCCAGTATAATCAAATCAAATTTGAAAGGCTGCCAGATTTCAACTGCACTTACTCCATCTATTGCAGAAATAACCTCGAAACCTTCCAACTCCAGATTCATCCGAATTGTTTTCAACAAATTTTCCTCATCTTCTACAAGCAAAATCGACTTTTTCATTGGCACAAAAGTACATGAATACCAAATATTTACATTGCATTTTGCACTTTTAAATGAACTGCGTATCTTGTTAATCGCTTTTAGTCACACCTTATCAAACAAACAACAACAATTTACAATGAAAAAGAACCTGTTTTCAGCGTGTTTCTTTTCCGTAGTGATGTTTGGAGCAGTTTCGGCCCAAACACTGCAAGGACCTGCAATTAATAAAGGAAAACAAATACCAAGTGAAGCTCCCGCAACACGTTCCTGTGGAACGATGGAGAATCATGAAATGATGCTGCAACAAGATCCAAGCCTTCAGCAGCGAATGATTCAACAAGAGGCGTGGGTACAAAACTGGATTGCAAACAATTATAATCCCGGACAGCGCGTGGTGTACACGATTCCTGTTGTGTTTCACGTAGTATATCAAAACGCTACCGAAAACATCAGTAACCAGCGATTGCTCGATCAATTACAAGTGTTAAACGAAGATTTTCGTAAAACAAATACCGATGCATCCAGTGTGCCATCTGTGTGGCAAAGCATAGCAGCTGATTGCGAAATCAATTTTTGTTTAGCTGTTCGTGACCCACAAGGACAGGCAACCACAGGGATTACGCGCACTTCAACAACCGTTGGTACTTTTAGCACAAACAATGCAGTTAAATATACAGCTCAGGGAGGAATCAATGCTTGGCCGCGTGACTCCTACTTAAACATTTGGGTTTGTGATTTGGGCTCTAGCTTATTAGGGTATGCCCAATTCCCGGGAGGGCAGGCTGCAACTGACGGCGTAGTATTAAACTATCGTTATACCGGTACGACCGGGTCATCTGCACCTTTCAACAAAGGACGCACTGCAACACACGAAGTTGGTCACTGGTTAAACTTGTATCACATTTGGGGTGACGACGGAAATGCTTGTTCAGGATCGGATCAGGTTTCCGATACGCCAAACCAGGCAGGTGCTTCCGGTGGTTGCTTTACAGTAGGACAAGTACGTACAGACAATTGTACTTCAAGCTCACCGGGCATCATGTGGCAAAATTACATGGACTATACCGATGACGCGTGTATGTATATGTTCACCAACGGACAAAAATCGCGCGTCCAAGCTTGTATGGCAGGCTCTCGTTCTGCCTTGCAGAATTCTCAGGGATGCGTGCCTGTTTCAAGTGTAGCATTAGACGCGGGAATATCAGCTATTGTTAATCCGGGAAGTACTGCATTATGTTCCGGTACGTTTACCCCAATTGTCACGTTGCGCAATTTCGGATCAACGACTTTAACGTCTTGTGTAATTAATTATCGAATTGACAATAATACCAACCAAACCTTTAACTGGTCAGGAAACCTCGCGACTAATGCTACCGCTAACGTGACATTAAATTCGATGACAACCACTTCAGGTAATCACACGTTTACCGCATTTACCTCTAACCCTAATAATTCTACAGATCAAACTTCAAGTAACGACCAGTCGCAACGAACGTTCACCGTAACTGCAAACGGACAAAGCTTGCCGTTCTCTCAAGGTTTTGAATCTACTACATTCCCTCCTGCCGGATGGACAATCAACAACCCGGATAATCAGACAACATGGGCGCGTACCACCTCAGCGGCGTCAAGCGGAAGTGCATCTGCCAAGATGGACAACTGGGTTTACCAAGGCGGAAACGGTCAAATTGATGATATGGTATTACCAAATTTAAATTTAAGTTCGGTCTCCAATCCAATAATGACCTTTAAAGTTGCTTATACATACTGGACTAATCCATATCAATACTCAGATACATTGAAAGTGCAAATTTCAACGAATTGCGGTGTTACTTGGACTAATGTCTACTTGAAATTCGGAACACAGTTGCAAACTGCTCCTCCCGTTAGCAGTCAATCTGCCGGATTCACTCCAAACTCTTCACAATGGCGTTTAGAAACTGTAAGCTTAAGTGCTTATCAGTCTTCATCTAATGCATTGATTCGCTTCCGTAACGTGAGTGATTTCGAAGACAACTTGTACATTGATGACATCAATATTCAAACCAGCACAGGCGTTCAGAACATCATGATGACTGATCATATCAACTTGTTCCCTAACCCAACTAACGGTGTATTCAATTTGAACATTGCATTGGGAGCAGAACAAGATTTAATGGTGACAGTTTATGATGCTGTTGGTCGCGCTATACAATCCAATGATTACGGCAAAACTATGGGTGGTATGTTCAGTATCGACTTAACCGGCGAAGCTGAAGGAACATATTTCGTAGAAGTAATTGCAGGTGGTCAGAAAACCATTAAGCGTGTTGTTTTAACGAAATAAGAATTTCGGATTAAATTAACGAAGAGGTTGCCTGATCGGGCAGCCTCTTTTTTTATGCGGTTGACAAAAGACAAATAATATGTTATCTTAGATTACCTAACCAAATTATACATGAAGAAGTATTTACTTTTAGCAGCATGCCTGTCGTGGGGTGCAATTCAGGCACAGCAAATGCAGCGCTGTTCCACGCATGATTACCAACAGCAAATTCTAATTGATCATCCTGAATACCAAGCGGTAGTTGATGAAGGGAATAATCATGCGCAAGAATATGCTCAAAATCATCCCGAAGGATTTACACCGCGTGCTACGGTAGTGATCCCCGTTGTATTTCACGTAGTATATGCTAATGCTACTGAAAATATTTCCACGACGCGATTACTTGAACAATTGCAAGTTCTTAATGAAGATTATGGGAAGTATAATGCAGACGCCGGTAACGTACCTAATGCTTTCCAAAGTTTACATGCTAACACAGATATTCAATTTTGTTTAGCACACAAAGATCCAAGTGGAAACTGGACTGACGGAATAAATCGCGTATCCACGACTGTTTCCAGTTTTAGCACTAATGACAACGTAAAGTTTAGTGCGACAGGAGGTGCTAACGCTTGGCCCCGTGATCAATACTTGAATATTTGGGTATGTGATTTGGGTTCAAGTCTATTGGGATATGCTGCCTTCCCGGGCGGCCCTGCAACTCGCGATGGTGTAGTGTTGCACTACCGTTATACCGGCAAAACCGGAGCATCTGCACCATTCAACAAAGGAAGAACCGCGACTCACGAAGTTGGACACTGGTTAGGATTGTACCATATTTGGGGAGATGACGGAAGCTCTTGCAGCGGAACCGATCAGGTTGCTGATACACCGAATCAGGCAAGTGAAAATTACGGGTGCTTCACAGTTGGACAAGTACGCACCGATGCTTGTACTGCAAATGCACCCGGCATAATGTGGATGAACTTTATGGATTACACGGATGACGCCTGCATGTACATGTTCACCACCGGGCAGAAAACTCGTATGTGGAGTTATTTAAACAATCAACGTTTTGCTTTGCAAAGCTCACAGCAGTGTTTAGTAGGTATCGAAGATCAAACTATTGCCACACAAATCAACTTGTTTCCTTCACCTAACGACGGACATTTCAATTTGCAATTCAATGGCTTGTTGTTGAATGAAGTGACGATAACAATAACTAATAGTATGGGACAAATTGTCGAAAAGCGTTATTACGATATCATTCACGATACGCAGTTGTGGTTCGATATGTCCCAGCAACCGCAAGGTGTTTACCTCATTGACATCACAACTTCAAGTGAGCGTATTATTAAGAAAATGATCAAACAGTAACCTGACCTTACACGTTTAGCCGCCTGAATCAACTTTCAGGCGGCTTTTTTGTTTTCTTAACGCATACATTATCTATTCCAAGACTCACGAAACAGTACCTTTGCACCATGATTAATTCGGCACATTCTATTGTAAATCAATTACCGGCAACACATCCCCTGAAATCCATTGCGCAAAAAGTTATTGCGAAACAGCGCATCACTCCCGATGAGGGCTTAAAACTTTATCAAATTGGGGAAGTTAGTTTGCTTGGCGTTTTGGCTAATCATATCCGTGAAGAAAGACACGGAGACAAAACATTCTTCAATCGTAATTTTCATATTGAACCAACTAACATTTGTGTTTTCGATTGTAAGTTCTGTTCGTATTCGCGAATGCTGAAGCAAAAAGAAGGTCAATGGGAATTGAGTGTGCAACAAATGCTGGATATAGTTCGCAAATACGATGGACAACCTGTAACTGAAGTGCACGTGGTGGGTGGTGTTCATCCGAAAATGGATTTGAAATTTTTCGGTGAATTATTGAAAGGAATAAAATCACTTCGTCCTGATCTGCATATAAAAGGATTTACGGCCGTAGAATTGGAATACATGATACGTAAAGCCAAGATGTCGTATCGTGAAGGATTGCAATTTTTGAAAGATCACGGCTTAGATTCATTACCGGGAGGAGGTGCAGAAATTTTTGATGAATCGATAAGAAAACAAATTGCAGAAGACAAGTGCACTTCTGAACAATGGTTGGAAATTCATGAAACGGCGCACCAACTTGGAATGGCTTCTAATGCAACGATGTTGTATGGTCATATTGAATCGTTCGAACATCGTATTGATCACATGGAACGTTTGCGTCAGTTGCAGGATCGTACGGGAGGATTTAACACATTTATACCCCTGAAATTCCGCAACCATGATAATCAAATGTCACATGTGCCGGAAGTATCGGTGATTGAAGACATGCGTAATTATGCCATTTCCAGAATTTACATGGACAACTTCGCACACGTGAAAGCCTACTGGCCAATGTTGGGAAGAACGAATGCTCAGCTTTCACTTTCATTTGGTGTAGACGATATCGACGGTACTATTGATGACAGTACTAAAATTTATTCCATGGCCGGATCAGAAGAACAAAATCCTGCTTTAACAACTCAGGAATTGGTTGATCTTATTAAGGATGTTCGTCGTGTTCCGGTGGAGCGTGATACGCTCTATAATGTAATTCACGACTACAGCAAGGAATCTGTTGCTTGACCATAATTCCATGATTCAGGCAATTATTTTTGACATGGACGGACTTCTAGTGGATTCCGAACCGTGGTGGCGAGTGGCTGAGAACAAAGTTTTTGGTCGTTTAAGTGTTGCCCCGACTGAAGAAGAGTTTGAAGCTATGATGGGCAATCGCATTCAGGAAGTCATTGCGAAATGGCATGCGAAATATCCCTGGGACAATTTTGATTTGAAAACGACCCAGGATGAAATTATTTCGGAAGTCGCAACACTAGTAACACGACACTCTGACCTATTACCCGGTGTAACTGATACCTTGGGTTTTTTTCGCCGCAAACAAATTCCAATGGTGGTGGCTTCCTCTTCCCCTCTCCTGTTAATAGAAAATTTAATTTCACACTACGACATCGCGAATTACTTCGGTAGTTTACATTCTGCAGAATTCGAAGCTCAAGGAAAACCTGCTCCGGATGTTTTTCTTGCCGCAGCCCGGTACTTAAACATAGACGCGAAAAAATGTCTGGTATTTGAGGATTCATACAACGGTGTCCTGGCTGCTAAAGCTGCTGGTATGAAGTGTGTAGCTGTTCCTGCTGCAGAACATTTTAATCAGGAACGATTTGATATTGCCGATATAAAACTATCCTCATTAACACACTGGAATGAAGAAGTGTGGCATCGTATTGCAACTAAATCAAAGGAGTGATCTTTCCCGGACATCAATGTTGCAGCAATAAAACAATATCATAAATTTCCTTACTTCTTCTTTGCTTCTTTCATAGGGTTGGAATCGTTATTTTCAAAACGCCCCATTCCACTAAAGCGGAACACATCGTAACGAGAAGGCTCAGCAGATCCGTTATTGCGCGGCCAACTGTTATTACCTGTATCGATATCTGCTGTTTCCAGATAAGGATCTATCAAAATGGATTTCACCTTCTTGGCCTTCACGAATGTTTTTGTAAAATTCAGCTCATTCTTGCGCCATATATATGCATTGATGTATTCAACCTCTGAAGTACCATCTTCATAATTCCATTGAATGATAATAGGCATCACCAACCCTCCTTTGTTCGTGAAGTGCAACTGGTAATAATAGTTACCACTGTAATTATCGCGTAAAGCAGAATCGAGCGGAGCCAAACTTGCATATTGATTCCTTATAACGCGTTTCGCCGTGTCTCGTGGAGGAACATAGTAATAATAGAAATCACGCAACGAAGTATCTTTGTCTACCAAAAACTGCATGCCTGAAGCTTTATTCCTTTGGCGTGAAATATGGACAAATTCATTTCTTGAAGCAGGATAAAAAATGGTATCCCATTTCACCGGCACATTCCCGGAATACCCAACTGTAAAGGCGTTAACACTATCCAGCGAAATATCTACAGGTTGAATATCGTAAAACCATCCCCGCCAAAACCAATCCAGATCAACCCCTGAAGCATCTTCCATCGTTCTGAAAAAATCGGCCGGAGTCGGATGTTTAAACGCCCAACGCATACAATATTCTTTAAAGGCATAATCGAAGAGTTCACGTCCTAGAATGGTCTCGCGCAATATATTTAATGCAGTAGCGGGTTTTCCGTAAGCGTTATTACCAAACTGCACGATGTTCTCGCTATTGGTCATGATCGGTTCCAACTGATTCGGAGGCATGCGCATGTAATCCACAATTTTATGCGCAGGTCCACGTGAGCTTGGGAAATTATTATCAAATTCCTGCTCGGCAAGAAACTGTACAAATGTATTCAGCCCTTCATCCATCCAACTCCACTGGCGTTCATCACTGTTCACGATCATAGGAAAGAAATTATGCCCAACTTCATGAATCACTACCCCTATCATTCCATACTTGGTGCGCGCAGTATACGTTCCTTCTCCATCGGTTCTTCCGTAATTGAAACAGATCATCGGATATTCCATCCCATTATTGGCCTCTACACTAATAGCTACAGGATAAGGATACGGAATGGTGTGTTTAGAATAAACATTAAGCGTGTGCGCTACTACCTTGGTAGAATAGCGACTGTACAGTGCATACGCTTCTTTAGGATAATAACTCATGCACATGATGCTTTTGCCTTCGATAACATTTGCCATAGCATCCCAAACAAATTTCCGTGAACTGCCCCATGCAAAATCACGCACATTCTCGGCCTTGTAACGCCAGACTTTAGTACCCGATTTATCCGGATTCTTTTCACGGGCCTTTGCCTCCTCAAGTGTAACAACTTCAATTGGCGATGTAGCCTTTTGTGCCAATCGCCAACGGCTCAGCTGGGCTCCGGTCAATACCTCAGAAGGATTCTGGCAAACTCCTGTTGCGGCTACAACGTGATCGGCAGGTACGGTCATATTCACCTCGTAATTCCCAAAAACTAATGTAAACTCACCGCGGCCTGTGAACTGCTTATTGTTCCAACCCTGATGTTCGTTATACACACACATACGCGGATACCACTGTGCTATAGTATATACGGTATTGCCATCGCCCGGAAAATATTCGTAACCACCGCGTCCTCCAACTTTCAATCGAGCCGGTATCTTGTAATTCCATTTGATACGAAACTCGTATTTCTGGCCTGATTTTAATGGCATAGGTAGATCGATGCGCATCATGGTATTATTGATGGTGTACTTGATCGGTTTTCCCGATTTATCGGTTACCGAAAGTATGTTTACACCTAGCCCTTGCAATTGCTTCGGTCGTTCCAGCGCCTCAAGTTCACCAGTAGTTGCCGGTTGAGACACCGCGCTACCGTCAATGTTCCCGTATTCGGCGTTAGGCTGGTGTTCGTTCTCATCAAGTTGTAACCACAGATAACGAAGCACATCAGGCGAGTTGTTGTGATACGTGACTAACTCATCACCGTGTAAACGATTGTCGTTTTCATCCAATCGGGCATTAATGACATAATCCGCACGCTGCTGCCAGTATTCATGACCGGGAGCCCCGGAACCTGTACGTACGGTATTTGCATCCGGAAGTATAGTCCCTAACTGTTCGAATTTATTGCCGTGATTGGAATTGGGATTGTTATAAATATTTTGAGCTGAGAGTACAGGCACCATTAGCACCGTAAAGGCCATACTAAGAAAACTAAAACTTCTACGCATCGGTTAATTATTTAGTAATACGCTTAATCGTTCCAACATCATCATAAAGGCTATACCAAACACAGCTGATGAAATAAAGAATACTTTATCGGCCGGTCGGATGCGAAACAAAGTCGACAAAAATACAGAAACCAAAAACACAATTGCCACAATAAAAATTTGACCGGCTTCTAAGCCCACATTAAAGGAAAATAATGGACCTGCAACGGCGGCACTATCACCGAGCATAGACAACAATAGGTACGAAAATCCCATACCGTGTATCAACCCGAAAACTAACGCCAATAAGTAAATCCCTTTCCCTGAATTCCGCACGGCTTGTCTGGACTGCACAATATTGATTATTGCGGTAGTAAGTATGGTAACCGGAATTAAAAATTCGGTGATTTGACTTCTAATCGTGAAAATATGCAATACACTGAGGGCGAGCGTAAGACTGTGCCCAATTGTAAATGCAGTAACAAGTACAAGTATCTTCTTCCACTCCGTACAATCGTACCCGGCACACAGAACGAGTAAAAAAAGAATGTGATCATATCCGTTCCAGTCGGCGATATGTTCGAGACCTGTGGTGAACCAAAGCGTAAAATCGTTCATTTCTGTACCTTTATGCAATGCAAAGTAACCGTTTTTTCGGTGTCACGATTCGTTTCACACTAGTGGTTGTGATTGTCCTTTTCAGCACTTCCTTTAAGGCTAAACATCCCTATTATATTGGCATGACCGAAATCCGTTTTGATACATCAAAAAAAACGGTAAACACAACTTGTCGAATGTTTACCGACGATTTGCAACAAGCGTTGTTTAAGTTATACAAGAAGCGAATAGACCTTGAGCACAACGACACGTCTGCTTTACCATACTTGCGACGGTACATGACAGAACGATTCAGCCTTACGATTGGCGGTAAATCGACGACGTTAAAGCTAATAGGTTACGAAATAGAGGAGGAAGCTACCTGGTGCTATCTAGAAACTACGCCTTACACAGAACCCGGGCAAGTAGTTATTTTTAACAAGTTATTATACGATTTCCTTCCTGAACAAACCAACTTTATTCACTGCTACAAAAATACTGTACGCAAGAGCTTCAAACTCTCGAATCCGGAAACGAACGCCAGTTTTACGTTTTGAAGCTGCAGCCGTAAGATGCGCGCTTCCATAGTTACGAAGCAGACACAACAAGCTGCACTATAGATGCAACACTTCATTACTCTTCCGTTTCATGCGGGCGAGAGACGGCATAATTTCTCCACTTCTCCAACAACGCTTGCATATCATCGGGCAACTCACTGGTAAATTCCATCCAGTGTCCTGTTGTGGGATGTTTGATGCCCAACGTTTTGGCATGCAGCGCTTGTCGTGGGCATAGATCGAAGCAGTTATCAATAAACTGTTTGTACTTCGTAAAGCTTGTTCCTTTTACGATGCGATTACCGCCGTACGAGGAATCATTAAACAACGGATGCCCGATAGATTTCATGTGAATTCGGATCTGATGTGTGCGACCGGTTTCCAGTTTGCACTCAATCAACGTCACATAACCGAAGCGTTCAATGACCCTCCAATGTGTCACAGCGTGTTTGCCGTTATCGCCATCGGGAAAAACATCCATCACTTTTCGGTCGCGCAAACTTCTTCCAACGTTACACGTAATAGTCCCCTCTTCTTGTTCGAAATCGCCCCAAACTACAGCATAATAACGTCTGTCGTTAGTGCGATCGTAAAATTGCTTCGCGAGATGTGCCAACGCAAATTCTGTTTTTGCAATGACCAACAATCCTGAAGTGTCCTTATCAATTCTATGCACCAATCCCGGACGATCATCCCCATTCTTGTTCGGCAAATGTTCGAAGTGATACAACAAGCCATTCACAAGTGTTCCCGTAAAGTTGTTATAACCCGGATGCACCACAAGTCCCGGAGGTTTGTTTACAATCAATAGGGCATCATCTTCGTATATAATATTTAACGGAATTGGTTCCGCTATAAGTTCAAATACTTTCGGAGGGTGCGGTAACAGAATTGCGATAACATCTTTCGGTTTTACATTGTAGCTTGGCTTTACCGGCTTATCATTAACAACAATATTACCCGCATCGGCAGCTGCCTGAATTTTGGTACGCGAAATGCCCGATAATTTATATTGCAAATACTTATCTATTCGCAACAAATCCTGACCGGGATCAACGGTAAAACGATGATGTTCGAAGAGTTCTTGCTCCGAATCTTTTTCAATCAAATCCGTTAAATCATCCATGCCACGAAGGTAACTGTTTATTCAGCTGCGTGATGAAACCATTAATGTACGATCCTGCACTGCGGCAATAAAGCCTGCAAACAACGAACATCATACGGATCCATCGGATTGCCTCGCAAATCCAACACCTGCAATTGCGAGAGAAAACAAATGTTGTGATGCACGCGAGTAATAGCATTGTTGCGCAAGGAAAGAATTTTCAAACTTTTGATTTGACAAATTGATGAGGGAAACGTGGCAATGTTATTCCTGTCTAACTACAATTCCTCCAATGCCGCATGTTGCAATATACCCTGAGGTATTGCCTTCCAACCCGATTTGTAAACGACTAGTTTTTTCAATGCAGGAATATCAAATCCAGCGCTCCAGTCTACCGCACACAAAGCCACACTTACTTCTAATCCCGGAATTACTGCATGCAACTGATTGCAGAAGTTGATCATGAAGTTGGTAAATGGGATTCGATCAGCAGCGCCCATGCCTTCAAAGTCAATATTCACACCTTTTCCGCCACGACTTTGCAATAAACTGATCATGTTATTCGTGAACGTAGTTTGAGCTGCCGGTGTATTCCAAAATGAAGAATGGCTGCTAAACATCGATGCACAAATGTGGACATTCACGCCGTTATTAATTGCAGCAGTTACTGCTCCACTGGTCGACCAAGCGAAATTGGAGTTTGTATTATTTCCCGTATTCGGACTTACTTCATAATCGAAATAACATAAATCAGTCAGTAAATCCCATTGGTAATTATTGTTCACCGTGCCCATCCAATAAGGATGCCAGCCGTAAACACGCTTCGTCAAATTGCAATTCGCCCCACGTGTTGAATTCGCTTGTGCGGAAAAGCTTCCCCGTGATGATGACGAATAGTATCCCAATCGACTTCGGTATCGGGAGTATAATTTGCGTAACGAAGCTTGTCTTCCTGTATCACCGACAACGATTGCGCAAAACAAACCCGTGCGCTGATCATTATTAAAAATACTTGTACTATTATCCTCATATCAATTCGGATGATAATGTAATGCCCATCCTACAATACCTGCGTAATACGCTGCAGCAATAGTTTTCACACGTTCCGAAGGTTCTTCCACGGAAGCATACTGTAACGCATTAAATTCCACGATATGATCCATGTACAATGTTTCTCCATACACCAACGGAGCAGTTATCAGGCGCGTTAAACCCAGGTTACGACAATACACCCCAGGTGTGTACATCACACAACTTTTTTCCAAATACGTGGCATTCGATTTTTGCGCCGCGGGAACAGCTGTTTTATCCACTACCGATTTCAATACCCAATTCGACGCTTTTCCCGAAGCATCCATCTGATCCGAAAACAACAAACGCATAAAATGAAAACGACTTTCGGGTGTGCTCAACTCTCCTGCAGTAAAGGCTCCCGGAATAAAACACATGTTGTAATTCGCCGCTGTCAACACTTTCCAATCCGTATTTTTTTCATTAACGTTATAATGAATAATCACAGCCAGATCAGCATGAAATGCATTGATGATCTCAGCCCTGCGCCGCATTTCGATTTCACGGAACACATGCCAGAAAATAAATTTGTCGCTCTGCTCTTTACCTGATTTTAATTTTTTCAAATTCACATTAGCAGGGTCTAACACCAACAACGAGTCGAGCGAACGCCTATAATGCAATTGTTTCCATTCTTCAAACGGATATCCGAATGCAGTTAAACCAGGGCCCTGACGCGTCAGCAACACCTGTGCACCCGAGCTTTCCAATTGCGTTTTCAGCAAGACCACAGTTTGCCACGTTAATATTCCTTCCACCAAAAATCGTTCTACACTATCAGTACCATTCCATTCTTTTATTTTCAAAAACTTCTGTTCAATCTGCCCCATTGTGGTATCGCCTGCAATATGCCCGGGATCCAAGGCAATTCGCAATCCGTTCAACGGTAATTTAGCTTGCGGGCTAAACTCCGAACTCACCGGAGCCGGAATATAAAAGCGCTTTTGTAATTCAGGCGAAAACGGTCCTCCACCCTTTTGTTGCATGATCTGCATCGCTTCGCCGGTGGAAGTACTTGCCAACATATGCTGAAACGTAGGTAACTCTTGCCACGTTATTCTGTATTCCGCACGTTGCGCAGTTTTATCTTCCGGCGATGCATACATCGTGAAACCGAACAGATCAATCGTATACAACTGCGCACATGAACCATCTTTATCCAGCCACTGCTTTGCTTTTTGAGTATACCTCTTTTGCAAACTATCTGCCCCTAAAATTGGCAATTGCGCTCGCAGCAACGAGCACATCATCAACAACAACGCAGTGACTACGTGTAATTTACGGTATTGACGTTCCTGTTGTAATCCCGAAATAGAATCGAAGGTGATAACGGTAGTGCGTGTCTTTTTGTAATAATTATACGGATCGATATTGCGAGTAGTACTTGTTTTCACCACTACCGTTTTTGCCAATGCACCGTTGGCGTAATACGAATTCGTAACTTCTCGTTTTCGGTTTAACTGAGCCGATAGCGGAAGCGAAACACCCATCAGAAAAAGCAGGAATAGGCAGTAAAAACGCATCACTTAAAGATACAAATTCAAACGGAAAGCAGGATATTTACCTTATGGTTCCCGATTTGCGCAAAGAATTGCAGTACCGCACCTCCCGTTCCGGCGGCAAGGGCGGGCATGGAAGTAATGTTCGATGTGCATTCCTCTGCTCTATTAACGGACGAACAAAAGCAGATTATTTCGGCAAAGCTCGCCACGCGGATAACTAAAGAAGGTATATTAAGTGTTACCGAAACCACCGACCGCTCACAATTGGAAAACAAACGCAAGGCTGTGCTTAAAATCCACCGCCTCATCCGCGAAGCTTTAAAACCCGTAAAAAAGCGCAAGCCTACCACCATAAGCAGAGCCGCCAAAGCAGAACGCGTTAACGAAAAAAAGCACAAAGGAAAAATTAAAGCCGCAAGAGGAAAAGTGAGAGGTGGAGAGGATTAGGGGTAGTAACAGTCCTTGGAGGCTGCCGTTAAATCAATATTCAAAAATCAACATTCAAACCTCCCCCATTCAATCTCCTCATCTCTTCTCCACCACGTCAACTGGCGCTTGGCTAAATTTCTGGTGTGTTGTTTAATCTTATCTACAGCTTCCTCCAACGTACACTTCCCGTCGAAATAATCAAACAGCTCGGTGTAACCTACCGTTTGCAAAGAGGTTAACTGCCTAAACGGATATACGCTACGCGCTTCTTCCAATAACCCATTTTGCAGCATCGCATCCACGCGTTCATTGATGCGCGCATACAACACTTCACGCGGCCAATCAATGGCGTACTTCTTCACCTTCCAGGGCAAAGTCCTGGTCTTACCGCTCAATTGTTGGGAATAGGGATTTCCGCTGATATCGCAAACTTCCAAAGCACGAATCATTCGGGCGGGATTGTTTAAATCTACTTTTTGATAATACTCCGGATCGCGCGACTTCAGTTCTTCCTGTAAATACGCAAGTCCTTTTTCTCTATACAAAGCGTTCCACTTCTCCCTCACTTCCGGCAGTTTTTCAGGTAAGGCATCAAAACCGTATAAAATTCCGTCCACATACATGCCGCTGCCACCGCACAATACAACCGTATCGTGTAGTTGAAATAATTCGGTCAAGGTGTTACGCACCAATTGCGCAAAACCGGCTGCATCCAATGGTTCGTGGATAGAATTTGTACCGATAAAATAATGTGGAACAGTGGCTAATTCACTCGCATCAGGTGCTGCGGAGCCAATGGGCAATTCCTTATAAACTTGTCGTGAATCGGCAGAAACTACAACCGTCTTATGCTGCTGCGCTAAACGTATGGCCATCGCGGTTTTCCCGGAGGCGGTTGGTCCAATGACAACGAGCAGTTGTTTTTCAGGCATTAGTATTCTTCTTCTCCGTCACCAAATTGTGGCGCAAAATCATCGCTACTTTCATCGGCTACATCTCCCCCTTCTTCACTTTCCCCTGATGCACCTGCAACATCCGTATCTTCTTCTTCACCTTCTAAAGCATCTTCTTCTCCATCATATTCTTCATCCACAACAAATACTTTCTCGCGCGCTTTTTTGTCTGCCTCATCTTCTTCTTCATCCTCATCATCTACAGGAGGTGCAATGACTTGTTTGTATTGCTTCGGCGCAATGCCGCCTTTTTTTACGCATTTCGGATAAATAGCCTTTGGATCGTCTTCCACAATCTTCATTAACTCAATCATTAACGTCCATTTCACGGCAGGATCGTACACGTAAATAAACTTCTGATGCGGATCATCGATAATAGAAGCGATCAATGTCTTCGACATTTTCAACGCCGGTAATTTTTTCGGCTTTCGGAAATCATCGTCGTCATCGTCATCATGCTGTACAGGATTCAAAGCAATCTCACGACCCTTGCGCCACATATCATCACTAACGTAAAAAGAAGCATCTTTAATACCATCAAAATCGATGGCTTCCTGAATCGCACGGTGCAACACTTCAAAATTCTGTTTACCCTGAACGTCGATATCGCGGTAGATATCCTCGTCGTCCTCAAAAACAATCCGAAATCTGTAAACTGCCATTGTAAGTTTTTTAAGCGATACGAAGGTATTTAATTGTGAAGGAATTGTGAAACCTTTTTGTGGCTTTCCGAACACGCCGATGCATTACCTTTACAGCCCATGACGCCTGCTGATTATATGAAACAATGCCTGCATTTGGCCCGAAAAGGCGCAGGCTACGTCGCACCGAATCCACTAGTGGGATCGGTGATTGTGCGTAACGGTCAGGTAATTGGTGAAGGTTGGCACCGCAATTATGGTGGTTCACATGCAGAAGTAAATGCCATACAACAAGTGGC
>JAJTEY010000033.1 GCA_021299855.1 Bacteroidota bacterium
GTGATGGTGTATAGATCCAAGTAGCTGCAGCAAACGGCGCCAAATAAATATCCCAAGTGCCAACGGTTTTGCGCATTTTACCGCGCACCATAAAATTGCAGGACATTTTAGCTTTTTCGTAATACGGATCGCGTCTGTACCAATACGACACACCCAATGGATTTAAGGAGACATGCGTTGCAAATTTTCCGGTTGTGGTGTAATAACCGATTCCTTCCGGCAAAACGGTCATTAACAAACCCAGTGCAGACAGCCAGCGTCCACCATTGGAATTGGCCAACAACCATCCTCCGCCAATCGCACCTGCGGGAGCATGAACGAAAAGTCCTTCCGGTTGACGCGGCCCAATTCCGGCTTGATAGTTCAAGGTAAAACGCTCCGCGAATGGGAAATGAATCATCAATCCATATGATTGCTGCGCACGATCACCAAGTTGAAAGTGCTCTCCGTAAATTCCGATATCAAGAACATCTTGCGCGTAACAGCAACGAATGCTTAATGCAATAATCAAGGTTAATGCGAATCTCATGGGATGATAAATTTCGAAAAAATATCCTGCATAGTTGCAGTATGAATTTCATGTTCCCCTTCAAATTTAACGTGATGTAAATCCGGATGATCTTCGCGCATCAGTTTCAATTGTGTTGCAGCTTCATCGTCGGAGATAAACCTATCATTACTTGCAGTCACAACGGTTAACTCTGCTTTTTGGTCCAACCGCATTTGCACATCAGGAGGGAAAAATGCACACCATAGTATTAACCGATCCGGATTAAAATTACCGGCACTCACCCATCTTGCTGCTGTAGCTCCTCCTTGAGAAAACCCTAACACAACTTCCTTCTCAAGATTCGGAAATTTCGCTGTAACAGCTGCTCTCACATCATTCAAATAAGAAACATAATCGCGGATATCATTTTCACGATCTTCCTTAGTCATCCACGAAGCAACCACATTTCCGGCACCTCCCCGTGCATAAAAACGATGCAATCCCTCCGGAGCAATTATCGCGACAGATTTACCGGCAACAGGTTCAAATTGTGTCAGAAACTCAGAAGCTGCTTGAGCATATCCATGCAACACATAAATTACACATTTAACCTCGGCGGGCGATTTCGACTCCAAACTAAAATATCTGGCGGTCTTTTGTACCGCAATAGAATAGGACTGTATCATTTCTTTTTGCGAGTTGCGGGTGTGCTATCTTCACCACCTTCTTCAGCATCTTCGGGCAAATCGATAACCGTACCACCGAGCAATTTCACAATAGCTCTGGTGTTGTAAATTCCCTTGTTGTATTTATTACACAGAATGATAATGGTAATGTCATCGGATAAATCGCGATAGAAAGCCGATGTAAAGCCGTGCCACCAGCCGTTATGAAAAACAGCTTTCTTCCCGTTATCAAAATTGATAATTCGCCAACCGTAACCGTAATTCCAATACCTCTTACCTTTAAGATCCGCACTGTAAGGCGTGTACGCTTGGTCCATTGTTTTTTTCGAGAGAATAGTTCCGTTGCACAATGCACGATCCCACTTGAACATATCATCGACAGTAGAGTATACTCCTTTATCTCCATTCACGCTATCCAAAAAATTATCTTGCCATCCGTTCCAATTTTTGTAGTAGCCCTTCGCCTGATGTTTATGCGGTTTGCCATCGGTACCAACGTAAGTGTGATTCATTTCCAGCGGAATAAAAAAATTGACGCGCATAAACTCTGCAAATGCCGTGTCTGTGAGCGTTTCGACAATTTTGGCCAAATATGCGTAACCCGTATTACTGTAATCGAATTTCGTATCCGGCCGACGGGCAGGACGCGGACATTTTAATTGAAGAATTTCCAATGCACTATCTGTACTGAATCGTTCGGGTTCTTCACCAACCTGACGGTAGTAATTATCGCAAACATTGGTATAACGATCCAAACCTCCACGATGTGTTAGGAGATGATGAACAGTAACACCATCATACGGAAATGAAGGCAAATATTTTTTCACCGGATCTTGGTATCGCAGGACACCACGCTGTTGCAGCAACATAATTGCAGCAGCAGTGAACTGTTTAGAAACAGAAGCCAATTGAATACTGCTACTATCTGTTAGCCTAATGCGATGCAGTTTATCTTCCCAACCGATATTCTTCTTGTATAAAGTAATTCCGCGCTGCGCAATCAAGACAGATCCGCTAAACTGATCATTATCGAAACGCGCTTTGATAAATGTATCCAGCATAAGCTCTTTCCTATCCGCATCGATCTGTTTGCGAATAAAAGAAGTACTATCAACTACAGGCGCATCATCTGCTACAGGTGCATCATCTGCACATGCAGTGAAAAGTGCAGCAGATAACACTGCTATGAGTATGAAAAAATTGCGCATAAAAAATCCCCTGCAAATTGCAGAGGATTTTCTATTACGTGAGCGTATGTTTTAAAAACTATTTAACAATGATCACCAAATATTTGGAAACACTCCAGAATTTTTCGGCATCAATAATTACCAACTTGTCCGCGCGCCCATCTGCACCTTCAATCTTATACGAATCTGCAGGGTGCGTTGTAGCAACAGTTGCCTTCTTTGCACTTAGCACCAACTCTGTAAACTGCGTAACATCAACGCGAGTAAAATACTCTTTGTTCATATCGTCGCTAACCTTGGTTTGCTTTCCGATACCGATAAATCCACCCTCTTTATTCAGCACACCATTCTTAATTAATTCTTCCTTGCTTCCGTAAGCGTAGAATGCAGTGTTCAGCTTTTCTGTTTTCACATCAACTTCCTGCTGCAATTCCTGGTAGTTCATCGTTAAGTTGCTCAACTCTAAATTCATTTTCTCCAACTGCTCTTTCAACACCACAATTTCAGCTTCACGTTCAGCCAATGTTTTCTCCAGGTTAGCAATGGTTTCGTTTAATGAAGCAATTTTGGTTTCTGACTTTTTCAGATTCTTTTTTGCAGCAGCCAATCGTTGCTTATTGATAATCATCAAATCATAAATAGCCTGAATATCACCTTTGATTTGTTGTTCGCGACCGGCAACATCACCACCCGCAGTAGTCGAATTGATGATTTTCTCCTTCTGCTTGATTTCATCCAGATTAGCCTGAATGTCATTAAATGCGCGGAAGAAGGAGTCCAGGGCTGCATCTTGTGTAAGCACCTGGCCGCTTAGTTTTTCATTTTCTTCTGTTAAACTGTCTTTAACAGGATCCTTTTCCGGTTCGTTACTGCACGCCATCCAGAACGGAAGTACGAGCAAAGAAAGAAGTAGCTTTTTCATTTTTAGTAGTTTACTCTGCAAAATTACAGAATTAACCGTGTCTTCAACGCGGGGATTTACCAATTATTAAGAAAGATTATCTGCAAAAAGATGAACTTTGTACAATAAACCGCTTCCGTGTGCGACCATAAAATTGTTAGCAAATTAAACGGAAGATGACCGCATTAATGGCGAATGAGCAAAACAGATTGTTAGAACAAACGCTTCTGAAGGAGCGCGGCAAGCTGCTGGAATTTATAAAACGCCGTATCCCAACCGATGAAGACCCTGAGGATGTTCTTCAGGATGTTTTTCACGACTTCACTGAATACTTAAGAATGGAGAAAGTCGTTGATCGCGTTTCGGGATGGCTTTATCGTGTAGCGAGAAATAAAATTGCCGACTTGTTCCGAAAACGAAGGACCGAATCGTTGGAGGCCCGTTACGAAGGAATGAATGATGAAGGCGACGAAGGTTTAACCTTAAATGATTTATTGCCAGACCCCAATGCCGGAGCAGATGCGGCGTATGCACGACGTATCATCATGAACGAACTGATGAGCGCGCTGGATGAACTTCCTGAAGAACAGCGTTATGTGTTCTGGGAGAATGAAGTTGAAGGCAGAACATTCAAAGAGTTATCGGAAGAATCCGGAGTTCCTATGAACACCTTGTTGTCGCGGAAGCGATACGCTGTTCTGTTTTTAAGGGAACGATTAAAAGAATTGTATCAAGATCTAAACTCCTGAGCCATGCAGTGGATATTAAAAATTATCGGAGGAATTATATTATTCACAGCGTTTGCCTTTGCCTTGGGCTGGGTAACGATGTGGTTATGGAACGAATTGGTTCCGGGCTTGTTTAACGGGCCAACAATTCGTTACTGGGAAGCTGTTGGATTGATGGTGTTGGGGCGTTTGTTGGTAGGAGGATTTAAGGGAGGCGGGCGTTGCAAGTGCGGACACTCCGGCAGCGGACGCGGGGGTTACTGGAAGCAACGTTGGGAACAGAAGATGGAAAATATGTCGCCGGAGGAACGCGAGAAATTCATTTCCGGAATGCAGAAATGTTCGTGGTGGGAGAAGAAGGAGTGTTGATTGACGACTGTTGATTGTTGAATGTTGAATGGCGATTGCTGATTGACAATTGACAATTAACAATTGACATTTTATTGTTATGACAATAATAAAGGGCGAACCGTGATGTTCGCCCTTTATTTATTTTACTTCTTTCTTGTCAACGCAAATACAATTAGTGCAGTGGTTGCAATTGTCATTAAATAAGCAGAGAATGGCGTTTGCTGAGATTCAGATGTTGCCGGAGTGAAATTAACCGGAGGAGCGATGGAACCTTGATCCGCTTTTTTTCCCTTCAAATAACGATTGTATTCAGCCGGATAAGAACGATGCTTTTCAATATCACGACCTGTTAACCACTGATAAGTCCACATTTCATTCCAACGACGCTGTCCTAAATCACGCACATACTTTTGTCCTTCTTCACAATCGAATTCGCCCGTTGCAGGGTTCGTCAGTACGTAACGAGCCTGATAGTTTTGCTTGTTCGGTGTTTCCTGAAACATTAAATCCTGCGGAAAGTTCACACGATCGTAGGTTACGTGTAAACGCGTATAATACGCCTGCCCGGTAACACCGCCCCATTGATTAGCAACCAGCCAATCCACTCCGGCCTGCTGGAATTCTGCAAACATTGGAGGAGGACCAACGCATGGGTCACATTTCATTCCTGCATTCAAACTCACATCCCAAGCGTATTCCAGGAACACTACATTTTTGCCTTCGCGCTTCCAGGCACGGTTGTACAAGTCGCGATAAAATTCACCAAACTCTTCGCGAACAAATAAAGGAACATTATAATTCGTTGGCACTAATGCCGTACGGTAGTTTGTTGTCTCAATACGACCTGATTTAGAGAACGCATGCACTATCATATCCTGAGGTCCGTTAGCGTTAGCCATTCCCAAACGAATCGGCAACATAAATCGTGGAGACTCGAAAGAAATTTGCAATGGACGTAAAGGCACTGAACCCGCAGCTTTGTGTTGTTCCATATTCACCTTCACCACAAAAAACTTCATGTTATTTTTGATATACGGATCTAGCACTTCTTTCGCGCCTTCGGGGATTTTGTAGCCGTTATCCGTTAACCACATTTCCAACCCGTTCGATTCTTTAGCAGAGAGAATAAGTACGTCATACTCACCAACATTATATTTCGCTTCGATAGTTACTTTATAATCCTTCTTCTGCTCCATTTCCATGGTTTTCATGCCGGCATTCTCTTGTCTGCTGGAAGGCACTACAGCAATAGCTACATCATCGTACGCGTAATTCCAACATGGATTTTGGTCGTAATATTCTACTAATCTCGGTGCAGAATACGCATCCAACTTATCGAACAAGAGTCGATCGACCACTTTAATATCTTTCTCCTGTAATACAACAGGCACAGGAACCACCATTGCAAAATCTTTGACTTCGCCCTGAAAGTCGGACGACATAGTAATGGTGTTTTTATCGCCATTGCGAACGATAATCACTTGTGAGGTTTTGTTGAACAGCTTCGTATCCGCCTTTGCGACATAAAATCCGCAGAATGCATAGAAGGAAGCAACTCCTGTGATTAATGCGATTGAAAATAATATACGTTTCATGATAGTTTAGTTTAGAAGGTTATTTAATCCATTGAAATTTATTTCCGGGGAAATATTTATCGAGTACCGGCACCAGCATCGACATAAAGAAGAGTGCCCAAATTGGCGCGGAGTGTACGAAGAGTTTTGTTGCGATAAGAAAGGCCAGCAAACCGGTTACTATTGACCAAATGAGACGTACTTTTTGTGAAGAAGGTGTTGCCATCGGATCCGTGATCATGAAAAACGAGAACAAAAGCAACGACCCTGTATTAAGTTGGTGAAAGAAAAAATCAGCCGGCCATCCCTGATAAACAACATGTCTGAAAAAACTTAGTGTGAGAAATGTGATAAGAAAACCGAAAGCTGTTTCAAGTCGCTTTACACGCAACAAGACCAACAGCCCGGTGATACCGACAACAAATAATATCAGTCCTTCGCTTCCCCACTGTCCCGGAGAAATCCATGCATCACCTGTAATTAAAATAGCGGCGACCATTCCGAAATTAGTAGGATTAAAAACATGTTTGCCGTTTATTCTGAACACAAACTTGCTAACAATGGCAAGTGAGGCTGCCAGTACCAAAGTCCATATACTGTTAGCCTGAAACATCAGACATAAGCTCAAACCTGAAATCAGTGCACTTTTTAAACCTGACCAAGGCAAACCTTTTAAATGAATCCAAACGCCTTGCACCAACATAGTTGTAAGCATCGTGACGTTCAACTTCATCAGGGAAACATCCCAGTTAAGTAATGTGTAACCATACACCAGAAATGTGATTTGAAAAAGAATCTGATAATGTCTGGGATCAGAGGAGAACCATGTGTAAATAGACCGAATACTATTTATGGGTCCTGATCGAGGTGAAAGTGTTGCAACATCCATGGTATTGAGATTTATACCCATAGGATGCAGGAATCAAGAAGATTCCATAATCGAAATAAAAAAAATTAATTCGGATCCGTTATAGCCAGTTTTCTGACCTTGTATCCGGCAGAGGAATAGATGTATATATAATAAATACCAATCGGATAGTTGGTGCAATCAACTTGAAACAAGTACTGATTAAAACCAACGAAAGAATTGTTGTAATACAGTTTGCCGTATCGATCAATAATTTGAACGTAGACTGGTTCCGGATACCACAACAGCACATTTACATTAATGTAATCAATGGGAGGATTCGGCAAAAAATCAAAATCTAACGGGTCGCATATTCCATACACGAAGGTTTGTACACCGGCATTACGTGAAAAGCAATCATTACGGTAAGTAATACCATCACATCCACAAACCGGTTCCCATCTCGGATCGCAATAGGCTCCGTATTGAATCATTGATGAATCAACGCATTGCCCGTACAGCAGAGCAGGCGCTGAAAACACGACAACCAAAATTGTCAGATACTTTATAACCAGTAATTTCACTTATCGAATTTAATGATATCATTCCGCGAATCTCACGGGCAATTCATAAAAGTTATTAAACACGAAGTATCCATATCTACTATTAAAGTCCGTGAACGTGTCTTGAATGGACAATTTCGAACCTTTACAGGACGATACGCAAAACACACAAAATTGCAACAACTGGAGCATATCGATTATGTGCAGATTGGCACTATTAGCGTTGTTTAGCGAGCGCACCATCACGTGCTACATTCACGCAATCCACAATATAACTGAGATCATATCTCTCAGTTATTATTTGAGAAGAAAATATTCTAATACAGAAGTCACGCTGCCGGCTATTTACCCAAGCGTGATTCTCGATTCAGCTTGATCAAGAAACAACGGCACACTAAAGGATATCATCATTCGCCAAATTCAACAACTGTTTACAGTCTACGTGCGAAAAAAGTTCCACCTGCTGATCGTCGTTTATTGCTTCGTCCAGGAATTTAGATTTTTTACCGGCTTCCACAAACCGTTCTCTTTCTTATACAACGTTGCGCCACCGTTGCCGCATTGCACACCGCAATGAAAAGCAACATACACTATTGCCATGTTACCATCGGAAGAATAAATCGGTTTTGACACTTCATAATAGCCTTTCTTATGAACGCCAAAATACTTTCCCCATGCTTTGGCAGCTTTATTTGAAGATAAGCCTTTACCAGGAGTTACCTTGCTATTAACGATAGTCGCATTGCTTATACTATCGCCATTCCAAACGAATTTAGCACCGCAGGACAATTGCTTTTTCATATAGACTACATCTGCAGTAGTGATGATTCCCTTCATGCTTAAATCACTTAGGATAATCGAATCTGTGTCCAAATCGCCTGAAATCATACACAACGCCGAGTCGCGCAGCAGGAAGGTGTCAGGTGCTGTTGAATTAATTAGTGCTGTTTTCAATAAGTCTTTGCTGGTTTGACCTTTAAGCCCGAGGTTTAATGCGAGTAAAAGAATTATCGCAAGTCGTATATGTTTCATGCCGACTAAGTTAGTGAAGTTTGTGGTGAACCAAGAGTCATTCGTAATTGAATTCATCGAAGCACGCTGTACAATTTCCTGCCGAATTTGTTCGGGCATGAAATAATCTTGCCCCGGTAGTTTATCAGATTGCACTCGAGCCAAAGTATGGGCAAATAATCTTCCGCATCGTCGATATTGTTTGTTCAAAGCCTTGACGTATCCATTCAGAAAGTTTGCGAATTTTTGAAGAACCACATCATGAACAACACTTACATCCGGATGTTCAAAAGTTATTTCTATCAGCAAATGGAATTCGTTTGGCAAAAAGTAGTGATCCTTCAGAACAACAAAACCATTAAGACGCTGACGCAACATTTTCAAGAAGTAGGAATAATTGCCTTTATTTTTAAAGATGTTTTCGAACGCAATGGCTTTGCTGTAGACGTGATATGTGCAGCCGGTTTTGAAAGAGTCTTTGGGTATCATGAAAAAAATTTGGACGGCGAAGGTATAGTGGGGATGAGGGATGAAGCAAGTGATGTTGATAACTTCGTTTTGCTGTAATACAAAAACATTCAATGTCTTATAGACATTGAATGTTTAATACTTTACTTTAACCGAAAATGAAAAAGCAATGCCCTTTAATACTTTATACATTAAAGGTCTTAAAGACCTTTAATGTATAAGCACTACTACATATTCCTCCTATACTGCCCTCCAACCTCGAACAACGCTTCTGTTATCTGCCCTAACGAACAAACCTTCACGGCCTCCATCAATTCAGCAAATACATTACCATTGCGAATTGCGGTATCCTGCAATTTCGATAGAGCAGACTTTGACTGCTCCTCTCTCGATCTATGCAGATTCTTTAACATCGTAATCTGATATTCCTTCTCTTCTGTAGTAGCCCGAATTACTTCAGAAGGCACTATTGTAGGCGAACCTTTAGATGACAAAAATGTATTTACTCCAATAATCGGATACTCACCCGTATGTTTTAGTGTTTCATAATAAAGCGACTCCTCCTGAATCTTCCCGCGTTGATACATGGTCTCCATTGCACCTAACACTCCTCCGCGCTCGCTTATTTTATCAAATTCTCCAAGCACAGCTTCCTCAACCAACTCGGTTAACTCTTCAATAACAAACGAACCTTGAAGAGGATTCTCATTCTTCGCTAATCCCAACTCACGATTGATAATAAGCTGGATAGCCATTGCACGACGAACACTTTCTTCGGTAGGTGTTGTAATTGCCTCATCATATGCATTAGTGTGAAGTGAATTACAGTTGTCGTATAACGCGTACAACGCTTGCAGCGTAGTTCTGATATCGTTAAAATCAATTTCTTGGGCATGCAAGGAACGACCTGATGTTTGAATATGATACTTCAACATCTGAGAGCGTTCGTTCCCCCCGTACTTCAACTTCATTGCCTTTGCCCAAATTCTGCGCGCAACACGACCCAGTACAGAATATTCCGGATCCATGCCGTTACTAAAGAAAAATGACAGGTTTGGCGCAAAATCATCAATGTGCATACAACGTGATAGGTAATACTCAACGAATGTAAAACCGTTCGAAAGTGTTAGCGCGAGCTGTGTTATAGGATTAGCACCCGCTTCTGCAATATGATAACCTGAAATCGAAACAGAATAAAAATTACGAACCTTGTTGTCAATAAAATATTGCTGCACATCACCCATCAATCGCAACGAAAATTCAGTCGAGAAAATACAGGTATTCTGAGCCTGATCTTCCTTCAGAATATCTGCCTGAACCGTACCTCGAACCTGTGATAATGTTTCCGCTTTAATCTTTTGATAAACATCCGCAGGCAATACTTGATCCCCGGTTACACCAAGCAACATTAAACCTAAACCGTCGTTTCCTTCAGGAAGCTGTGCTGCGTTATACTTCGGCCGTTGTACTCCTTTCGCATCCCACAACGCCTGAATTTTTTTCTCAACTTCAGCCTCTAAACCATTGGCTTTAATATACAACTCGCACTGCTGGTCAATCGCCGCGTTCATAAAAAAGGCTGCGATGGTAGGAGCCGGCCCGTTAATCGTCATGGATACAGATGTCTTCGGACTTGCCAGATTGAAACCGCTGTACAATTTTTTAGCATCGTCCAAACAACAAATGGAAACACCTGAATTTCCAATTTTACCGTAAATATCGGGGCGGTGATCAGGATCACGGCCATATAGTGTTACGGAATCAAATGCTGTTGAAAGACGATGTGCAGGCATTCCAAGTGACACGTAATGGAAACGCTTGTTGGTTCGTTCCGGTCCTCCTTCACCTGCAAACATTCGCGTTGGATCTTCTCCTTCACGCTTGAATGGATAAATTCCTGAAGTGTATGGAAATTCTCCCGGAAAATTTTCCTGCCCCATCCATGTTAGTAAATCGCCCCATGCTTGATAACGAGGTGAAGAAACCTTAGGAACCATTGTATGTGATAAAGATTCGTAGTGCGTTTTAATTTTCACCTCTTTATCTCGAACCTTAAAGATGTAATACTCGTCTTTATACTGCTGTGCTTTCGCGCTAAATGACTCAATCATCTTCATGCTCTTCGGGTCCAGCTCAAGCAGCAATTGGTCATATTGATTTTGTAACAACTTCAATAATTCACTATTGAGATCCTTTTGCTCTGAACGTAAAGTAGAAATTGTTGTATGTATTGCATATAACTTTTGAGCTATTGCCGACTGATCCTGCAAACGACGATCGTAAGCGCGGTTATTTTCTGAAATTTCCGACAAATAGCGTGTTCGTGCAGGAGGGATGATATAAACCTTTTCAGACATCTCCTTAGAAATCTGAAATTTCGATTCCAAATTAGCCCCGGTTCGCTCAACAACTTTATCAATAACTGCTCGGTACAAACGATTCATTCCGGGATCGTTGAACTGGGAAGCAATAGTACCGTATACAGGCAACTGCTCGTCGTCTGTTTCCCATAGTTGATGATTGCGCTTAAACTGCTTCTTCACATCACGCAACGCATCCAAAGCACCGCGTTTATCAAACTTGTTTAGTGCAATGATATCCGCGAAATCGAGCATATCAATCTTCTCCAACTGAGTTGCTGCGCCGTATTCAGGAGTCATTACATATAAACTGACGTTGCTGTGCTCAATAATCTCAGTATCACTCTGACCAATGCCGGATGTTTCCAAAATAATTAAATCGAACTGCGCCGCCTTCAACACATCAACCGCTTCCTGCACGTGTTTCGACAAGGCAAGATTACTCTGTCTGGTTGCCAGTGAACGCATATAAACACGCGAGTTGCTAATCGCATTCATCCGAATTCGATCTCCCAATAATGCTCCTCCGGTTTTACGTTTCGATGGATCTACAGAAATAATGCCGATGTTTTTGTCTTTGAAGTCTGCAAGAAATCTTCTAACCAATTCATCAACCAACGACGACTTCCCGGCTCCGCCTGTACCTGTAATTCCAAGCACAGGAGTTTTGCTTTTTTGCGCTAACGCCTTGATCTCTAAGGCAGCACCACTATGTTGGTCAGAAAAATTTTCGAAAGCTGAAATTAATCTTCCTAATTCTTTATGATTCTTCGGATCAAGATGTTTGACTTCTCCATTCAAATGAACGCCGGTTGCAAAATCACACTTCTCCAGCAAATCATTAATCATTCCCTGCAAACCCATCGCACGCCCGTCATCCGGATGATAGATGCGAGTAATACCGTACTCATGCAACTCCTTTATCTCCTCCGGAAGAATTGTTCCACCACCTCCACCAAATATTTTGATCTGCTCGCAACCTTTTTCTTTCAATAGATCGTACATGTATTTAAAAAACTCCATGTGACCACCCTGATATGATGTGATCGCGATCGCATTCGCATCTTCCTGTATGGCGCAATTCACAATTTCTGAGACACTTCGATCGTGACCCAAATGAATTACCTCAGCACCACTCGACTGAATAATTCTGCGCATAATATTTATTGCTGCATCATGACCGTCAAATAATGAAGCGGCTGTTACAATTCGAACTTTATTCTTCAGTTGATAAGGCTTTACCTCTTGCATAGTGCTCTCTTTTTATCTGTATTCCCTGAATCGTTTGCGACGGCAGTAAAATTAACCTTTCAAACGCAAAGAACAAAAGGCATCACTTTCTACTAATATCTGATATTGAAATAGTTACACCTCCGGTACATAAAAAATCATAAAACTGACAATCCTCATTTGCTTTCCTATACAAATTGAACTACTTCGCAGTATGAAAATTCTTTGGCTAACAGCTAAACTTTTGATTCGAATTGCATCACAACTCCCTTCAATTTTGTTGGTGCGAAATCACTAGCCGTTTAATATAATCGCGCAGTGAAAATCCCGAGGTTCGGAAGTCCTTTCTAAATTGATCCTGCTGAGATTCGTACCGCAGAGAAGACATAAAAACAGTATTCCCTGATTGCTTCATTCGACGAGCCAATGAATTAGCGAACGTAGAATCTTTACCCGTGAATTTCAAATTCGCCCAGCGTTCAATTGTTTCGAAAGACTGTTTTCTGATGTTCTCCATTACGGTAGTATCCGCAACATCTTCCCGCATATATTGGTAACGCAACCAAGCGGAAACTGCATTCATAAAGTTACGTCGCTGTTCACCTGCCCTCTTGCCATCGAGGTAGTCAAATTCTTGCGTGGACAATGCACCGAATTTGTGTTGCAGAAAAAGTTTGGCCCCCTCTTCACCAACAAACGTTGCAAAATTCTCATTCCATTCTGTATTATCCGGAATATATACCGTGCCGTGCAATAATTCATGAATAATCAACTCGGCTAAATCACCTTCACTCAACGATAACATCTGGCTTAACACAGGATCTTTCAACCAGCCCAATGTAGACCAACCGGACGCCCCGCCAATGTGAACATCATACCCTAATAACTTCAATCGGTCTGCTTCTTTAACTGCCAATTCCTTTTTGAAAAAACCCTTGTACCCGACCGTTCCAATAACCGGGAAACGCCACACGTAAGGCTTTAAACGAAATCGTTCAGAGCCTGTAACAACATACATTAATCGTTGCCCTCGTTGATCGAAAAACGACGTATAATTTTCGTTACGGGTTAAACCGAGTGAATCAAAGGCAAACTCACGAATTTCCTGAATGAGTAGCAATTTAACTTTTACAGAATCCTGCACTTGTGCATCCTCTAACACATCAACTATTTCTCGAGAACTAATGACAATATTCAATTGCCCATTCGACTGTCGCAAACCATAACCACACAGCTCATGGTTGATTACAAAAAAAATCAACACTGGCAAAAACACCAGATCAACTAAAATCGCGCGAAGCCACCGATAGGTCATTCCCAAAGTTATAGTAACTTTCGCCGTGTTTTTTATCCTTTCAAAACTTCTGACCTTTGCAACCATACCCTTCACATGGATTTGTCTTCTTGTTGCTTTGGCCATCAAAACGAAACACGAGACGAATAGAAAACGTTACATCATTGGAGCAGGAACATTGCTGCTTTTTTTTAGTAACAGCTTCATTCTGGATGAAGTAATGCGTAAATGGGAAATTACTTCTACTCCAGAACCACCTGCACAGTCTTTCGATGCTATTGTAGTCTTAGGTGGCGTAAGTAATTGGGATGATGAATTACAACGCACACATTTCTCTCGCGGTGTTGATCGTTTACTGCAAGGAATAATTCTTCATCGCAAAGGTGTTGCACCAAAATTGATATTTACAGGAGGCTCCGGTCTGATAGCTTTTCCGCAATACAAAGAAGGCGACCGCATCAGAACGTTCTTTCAACAAATGAATATTCCGGATTCCAGTTTCCTCATAGAAAATGAATCGCGAAACACTTACGAAAATGCGGTTATGACAGCTGAACTGATAAAGAGCAACAACATCGGCAAACGTATTCTGCTCGTCACATCAGGATTTCACATGCGTCGGTCATTGGCCTGTTTTCATAAAGCAGGTATCAACGCTGTTCCATTTTCAACTGATCGATACAGCGGGCCGCGCAAATTCCTTCCGGATCATCTGCTGTTGCCCAACGCCGAATGTTTTATGGGATGGAACCAACTTACCCACGAGTGGATAGGCTGTATCATGTACAAGATGAAAGGTTATTTGTAAGCGCGCTTACAAATTGGCCAGCTGATCCTGCAGCGCTTTAATCTTAGCTTCAGCATCTGCTTGCTTTCTGCGCTCAACGTCTATCACTTCAGGCTTCGCATTCTGAACAAAACGCTCATTCGCTAATTTTTTCTGAACGGCATTCAAGAACCCGATATTATATTCAATTTCCTTCTGAAGCTTTGCGCGTTCCTCGTCCACGTTGATATTTCCGGCAACGGGAACAAAGTATTCCACACCTTTCACAACGAAACCTAGTGCACCCTGCGGCTTGTCGGCTACAAACTGAATGGAGTCTACAGGTGCTAACTTGGCAATGATACCATCAAAAGCACTCTGCGCATCAGCAGCCTTCACAAACAAATCAAGCGGTTGCTTTGCAGGAATATTCTTTTGTTTGCGAATCGTTCTTACCTCGGCGATGATTTGTTGTGCAATTGCAAACTGATCCAATACCTTTTGATCGTAAGGTAATAGCGTTGGCCATGATGCAACAATAATTCCGTCATTAGCACCACGCTCTTCCAAATGGTGATAAAGCTCTTCCGTAATAAACGGCATAAATGGATGTAGCAATTTCAGAACGTCTTCGAAAAATGCAACGGTGGAATTATAGGTCAATGCGTCAACCGGCTTTGCTTGTCCATCAACAAACTCGGGTTTAATCATCTCTAAATACCAGGCACAAAAATCATCCCACACTAACTTGTAAGTTGCCATCAAAGCATCCGATAAACGAAACTTAGAATAGTGATCATTAATTTCTGCTAACTGCTGATGGAATCGATTTTGAAACCACGTAATTCCTGCGGCGCAAGACGCCGGTTGCTCCAGATTCGGATCAACTTGCCATCCACTCACTAAACGAAACGCATTCCAGATTTTATTAGAGAAATTACGTCCCTGCTCACACAACGATTCATCAAATGGCAAATCATTTCCTGCAGGAGAACACAATAACATACCCACACGAACGCCATCAGCGCCGTACTTTTCGATAAGATCTAACGGATCCGGGGAATTACCCAGAGACTTTGACATTTTACGACCTTGTTTGTCGCGAACAATGCCTGTCAAATAAACATTATGAAAAGGCTTCTTCCCGGTGTATTCATATCCCGCGATAATCATACGAGCTACCCAGAAAAACAAAATTTCAGGCGCTGTTACCAAATCATTGGTTGGATAGTAATATGCCAAATCTTCATTCCACTTCGCTCCTTTTTCATTCCCGAAAATTGTAGGGTCAAAAACTGAAATAGGCCATAACCAGGAGGAAAACCATGTATCCACAACATCTTCATCCTGCGATAAAGAATCCGGTTTACCCGCCGGATATAATTTCAAATAGTGCTCAACAGCTTCATCTTTAGTTTTTGCTACGACAAAATTCCCGTCCGCGTCATACCATGCAGGAATGCGCTGTCCCCACCACAACTGACGTGAAATGCACCAATCCTGCACATTCTCCATCCAGTAACGATAAGTGTTAATGAACTTATCGGGAATCAAATTCACCTCTCCATTAACTACAGCAGCTAATGCCGGCTCTGAAATTTTCTTCATGGCCACGAACCACTGCGGTGACAAACGCGGTTCAATTACTGCGTTCGTACGTTCAGAATAACCCACATTATTCTTGATATC
>JAJTEY010000034.1 GCA_021299855.1 Bacteroidota bacterium
TAAAACGCAGCTTACCACGGTGAGCTGCGTTTTCGTTTTGGTTCGTAGACTTCAATTCGGAAATCATCCACAAAAATAGTTGTGCCGCCGATGTTCCAGTAGTTGATCATAATTACATCCGTGTTGTGCAGCATGAATGGAGTAACAAACTCTTGTTCTACGTATTGCCAACTATTCAAAGAATCCGTTCGAACCGGGATAGTTTGATATGCATAAACCTGCCCTCTTCTTCCCAAAACACCAAACGTTGCAAGTAATGGCTTCTCTTCCGTTGGACGAGTCATCCATACTCGCGCAGTTACTTTAAATCGTATATGATCTTTCGTGGTTAATTTGTTATAAGGCGACCTATAGCTTCCGACAAACGAAAACGAAGAATCAGTAACTGCACAATACTTCCCGTTAAACGCCAAACTATCTATGCAACGGTCGTTCATGGCACGCTTGCTGCTATCCTCAAACGTAAGTTCGTACACTAATTTGCCCGCATATTCATCTTGCACCTCTGCTATAGGAGGTAAACCGTTTCGATCTATTTCCAATAACTTTAATTGTTCCGCGCTTGGTTGATCGGTTTGTAAAAAAACAGATTGCCAATATTCTTTCGTTACAAATTCCGGATGCATGATGCCTGTTTTAAATTGCCACATCAGAAATTGATTGTACAGCAAGATCACACATAAAACCGTAATCGTTGGCCATTTCCACCTACCATTAATCAGCTGAACAAGCAAAAACCCGAAAGGAAGTGCCATCAAACCGTACGATTGTATAAACGGGCGCTGACCGTAGGTTGCAGCATACCACCAACATTCCCAACTCGTAATAAACCACAAGTTGAAAACGAAAAATAGAGTTACGGCAATCCACACGGTACGTTGTGTTTTTCTAAGGAATAAAATGCCGGCTACAAACAAAATCGCCATCGGAGTGTATAAGAACCATCCTTTCTTAAAACTAAAAAGTACTTGTAGTGTAAACGGACGGAAGAAATCAAATCCTTCACTGTGATTGTAGCTCATCCAATTGCCGGATGTAAATTTCCAGTACATCAATTGGATAACGCCCACTGCAACGGCACCCACTATCAACGTAATTGTAATTGACCACAGTTGAAAGAATGAAAGAATCCGCTCGCGAAAGGTACTGAACGAATACACTTCCCATAACAGCGGAATCAAAACCCAAACGATTTCAGATGGACGAGTGATCACTCCAAGTCCTAACATCGCTCCCAATAATAATGAAGTTCGCCATGTACGCGCTACAATCCATTGTCTGGTCAAGAGTATAATGCCAACATCCAGCGCGAACAAATGAACGTGCGGCATCGTACAATCATATGTGGCATACCAATACAAATTGGTCCCAAAAAAAACCAAGAGTAGAACTAACGCCGAGATACCATCAGAGAAATAGTGCAACAGTAATCTGCGCAACAAGTACATCCCAAGTATTCCATAAAACAAACCACTAAAAATGATCGCCCATTGGTAAGGAGGAGATAATCCATCCGCAGGTGCAAGCCCTGCGTTAGCAAATAAGTGCGCTGCTATAAAGAACGGCAGATTAAATATCGCTGTTCCCGCCGGATACACATTCACTCGATTCCCGTCAACGCCTTGCCACGTTTGATAGTCGGGTCGTCCTTGCTGATACTTGGAGTTCAACTCATCATACCACACATGATCTTGCATGCCTACATCATTATAAATAAACGTAGCCGGCAAATACAAGTAGTATCCGTAAATATCCCAGGAAATGGCGTACGACTCACGAATGAAAGGTTCAATCTGACGAACCTGACGAACCTTAACGAAAACTATCGTTATCGCAATAAACAGAAATACCCACCACGATAATTTGTTTCGCAGCGCGTTCATCATGCGTTTGGATTTAGAGTGCCGAAATGTTCATCCCCTGTCATCCTCACACCGTTCCCGATCAGAATAATGCTGGACACGATCAACATGTGCGCAATATCATTGTAATTGAACCACACGGAGAACGACAACTTAAAAGTATGCACGACTGCTGTTAACGCAGAAACCAATATTCCTGCAGCAATCCAGCTTTTACCTCTTTCGCCGCGAAGACCTTGCAGTCCATACGCAATCATTATCGGAAGCAACCCTAAAGCAACATGAAGCTTTGCAATTTCGTACGATTGTATAAGCAACATTCCAACAACGAAAAAGACTAACTGAATCGCCGTTAAGACCAACAATCCTTGTCTCCACAGTTGCGATGCATTAGAGAACACCGCAACCTGCGCCATGCTAATACCTACACCTTGAACGATGCACATAATCAACCATACAATGAGGTGTTGATAATCGTTGGTGTAATATGAAAAACCATGAACGATGACACCGATTAATGATGCACTTCCGATACCTAATGCAAATCGCCCCCAAAATCGGGAATGCACATAACTACCGGAATGTTTTTGTAAATGTCGAAACCACCACAATGCGGTTGCAAAAATTAAAACATTGGTTAATGCTGTTACCGGATCACGAATAATTATGCCCGCTACATCTATCTCAGTGCTGTATTTGATCATTGCCGCGTGGCAAAAGTACATAAAACAACCCTAGCGTTAACGCCGACACCGTTAACCCCACAAGCATCGGAGGAATTGCGAACTCCATCCATGATCCGATCATCCAAACCACAAAACCGGTTATCATACTCCAAATTGCTCCGGTCTCGTTTTTATACTTCAAAAACAATCCTGCGCATAAAGGAACAAACAATGACACCAAACTAATTTCCGATGCTTGACGAACCAGTGCGAATACGCTGCTTCCATCTAACGCAAGTAAAAGTGATGACAATGACAATACGATCACACTTACTCGTGTCACGAACAATGCATTCACCTTTTTGTTCCTACGCTCCATAATCGGCTGAATGATATTCTCACTAAGGATAACAGCAGGCGCAAGCAAAGCTCCACTAGCTGTACTCATTACTGCTGACAAAAGTGCACCGAAAAACAAAACCTGTATCCAAGGAGAAAGGTGATGAACAATATATAACGGCAGCGTTTGTTCTCCCTGTAAAACATCTCCTCCCGACTTCAGCGCACACCACACAATATAGAGTGGGAGCATTGCGACAGTTAAATACATCGCACCGCCCAAAATCGAAGATCGCACGGCTGCTTTCTCACTTTTCGCAGACATCACACGTTGAAATACATCTTGCTGTGGTATGGAACCTAACCCTATGGTCATCCATGCAGCAATGTAGCTTAGCCATGCTTCCCAACTTTTATGCGGAGTATATGTACTGAACTGTTCCGGCAAATTATTGGTCACTTCATTCCAACCACCGGCTTGATCAGTGGCCGCGATAGCAACAACAATTAAACCGACGACTATAACTATAGTTTGCACAAAATCTGTTACCGAAACCGACCACATTCCTCCACTCACTGTATATACCGTTACGATTAAAGTACACATGATCAATGCAGGAAAAAAAGCCAGTGCAGGAAATATTGTGGTCAATACGATAGCCATGGCAACCAGCTGAGCAGCAACCCAACCTATATAGGAAATGACCAAAAATATTCCGCTGATGAGCTCTGCGCGTTTCCCGAATGTGTTTCTATAGAAATCACCAAACGTTAATAGATTCATGCGATAAAGTGGTCGCGCAAAAAACAACCCCACCAAAAACAAACACAACGCTGCACCGAACGGATCTTCCGCAACGCCCACCCAACCTTCTTCAAGAAATACTGCAGTCGATCCTAAGATGGTTTCCGAACCAAACCATGTAGCAAACACTAAGGTTACCGACATGTACATCGGCAATTGTTTTCCGGCCAGAACAAAATCTTCCTCACTGCGTACTTTACGCGCCGCCCATAAGCCGATGAGTACCGAAAGCAAAAGATATACGATGATAAATGCGCCGATCACGATTTAAAAATACTGAAGTAATGACATCCGCCGTTACCTTTACTGCATGAAGGAAGAAAAAGACACCTTAACGCTGATTCATGAAACATTTCAATCGTTTCTCGCATCGGGTCATGCTGATCAGGCAATACACCATACGTTTCGGTCCAACCGTTTAACTGATGACAGGGAGCGTGGCGAAATTGTACACACCATTAAAGGATTGATTCGTTGGTGGCGACCACTGTCCGAAGCGACACGCATTGAAAATCCGCAAAGCAAATACGATACGCGAATACTCGTAAACGCATTGCAATATTGGGAACAACTACCGAATCCCAAAGTGAAAATCAAGCACGAGCAAACGGCGGATCGTTTACGTCGTTATCATGCATTACCTAAAATGCAAGCCGGAATGCCCGACTGGATGTACGATAAAGGGAACGAACAATATGGCGAACGATGGCAAACGATAGCGGAATCGCTGAACGAAGATGCGCCACACGACATTCGTATTAATACGCTGCTGTGTAAAAGCGAAAACGATTTACTCGCTTCATTAGAATCGGAAGGCGTTCAGGCTTCACCAATTGAAGACTTGCCCGGCGGATATGAGATAGTTCACGGATATGAGCGCTTGTTCCGCACTTCTGCATCACGTGCGGGGTGGTTCGAAATGCAGGATCGTTCATCGCAATTAGTTGCTCATTTGTTGCAGGTTAAGTCGGGAATGAAAATCATTGATGCGTGTGCCGGAAACGGAGGTAAGTCACTTCACTTGGCATCGCTCATGAGAAACAAAGGAAAGATAGTTGCGCTGGACAATGACGAGAAGAAATTGTTAAACCTGAAAAAACGTGCGGCGAAAAACAACGTCGATATTGTGGAAGTATATCCGGCCAACACAGGCAACATGGAACAACTGAAAGGCTACGCCGATCGTTTATTGCTTGATGTTCCCTGCAGCGGTAGCGGTGTGATTCGTCGTAATCCGGAATTGAAATGGAATACATCGCCTTCCGAATTGGAAAAGCTTAAAAGCATTCAACGCAACATCATGGATCGTTATGCTGCAATGTTGAATGAGAAAGGCATCATGATGTATGTTACGTGCAGCATTTTCAAAGATGAAAACGAAGAACAAGTTGCTCACTTTTTGAAAACTCACCCCGATTGGGAGTTGCTTTCGGAAAAAATGATTGATCCTTCCGATAAATTTTCGGGGGATGGCTTCTACATCGCAACACTTCAAACACGTAAATCCGCGAATTAATTTTTACACGCGCACGCAAATTTTTTTGATGCGTAAATTTTTTTGATGCGCTGAAACATTGATGAATAAAGGCGTGTATCGATTCAATATTTATTCTCTTACGAAACGCAACTTCAACATCACGTAAAAATATGCAACGAAAAAATTCATCGAAAAAATTTAACCCCCCTTATTAACAAAATTGTGTTGATAAAAACGATGTTGATAATTTTTTATGTGAATAATTTTTTTTGTTACTTCGTCTACAAATCAATTTCTAAAAACCAATAACCATGGCGAAGAAAGCAACCGCAAAAAAAGCAGCTCCGAAGAAAGCTGCTAAGAAAGCAGCTCCAAAGAAGGCTGCTAAGAAAGCTGCTAAGAAAGCAACTGCTAAAAAAGCTGCTCCTAAGAAAGCTGCTAAGAAAGCTGCTAAGAAGAAGTAATTCTTCTGAACTTCTTAGAAAGAGCCTCCTCCCGGAGGCTTTTTCGTTTTATACACATCTGCATTCCAACTCATCAATTTTTCAAATCGTATATTTGATCATCTAACACTAATAACACTCTCATGAAAAAATTATTCCTGATCGCAGCTTGTGCGTTACCGTTTTTGTGGACTGCTTGCTCCGGTGACACTCCTGCAGAAAAAGAAGATGTCGTACCGCAAGGTATGCGCGCCGTTGATTTGAAACCAATGGGCTTCACCGTTAAAATAAATGTTCCCGATTCAAGCATCGGTGTGCTGGATACCATGAATACACCTGCGGGTGTTCAGATTCGCGTGGGTAACAAATACGATGTGCTCGTAAATACTGCAGGTGCAGAAGAACAAGACTTGTCTAAACAACAAGAAATTATTAAAGCTTCTGTTGACGTTGGAGAAACCAACTTCCTCGTTAGCGATTCAACAACATTAGTTTGGGAAACTAAATTCGGTGATCTAGCACAGTATCATTTCTTCCATATCTTGAAGCGCGGAAGCGATGCTTACTATATACGTGATAACAATATCAATCCGGAAAACCAATTCAAGAAAGAAGAAATTGATAAGATGGTGGAGTCTGCTAAATCGTTGCGCGTAGTTGCTGCTCCAAAAGCAGAATAATCAAACATACATAAACACAAAAGAGGCGATTCATTATGAATCGCCTCTTTTATTATACAATAGTTGCACCTTATTCTGCAGCCAACTTCTTCTTCATACGATCACGCTCGTTAGCCTCCAAATAAATCTTACGGATACGAATCGAAATCGGAGTCACCTCAACGTATTCATCAGCCTGAATGTATTCCATTGCTTCTTCCAACGAAAACTTAATTGCAGGAGCAATCGCCATCTTATCATCACTACCCGATGCACGCATGTTCGTCAACTTCTTTTCGGTAGTTACGTTAACCACCAAGTCGTCCGGACGAATGTGCTCCCCGATTACCTGACCGCCATACACTTCGTCTCCGGGAGAAACGAAGAAACGTCCACGATCTTGTAACTTATCGATTGAATAGGCTACCGCAGGCCCTTTGTCCTTTGCAATTAATACGCCCGCAATTCTTCCTGGAATAACACCTTTCCAAGGCTCATATCCTTTAAAACGATGCGCCATGATTGCTTCTCCCGCTGTTGCTGTCAGAATGTTGTTACGCAAACCGATCAACCCACGAGCAGGAATTTCAAATTCCATGTGAATCAAATCGCCCTTCGGCTCCATAACCATCATCTCTCCCTTTTTCTGACTCACCAACTCAATCACTTTTCCTGAACTTTCTTCAGGCGTATCAATTGTCAGCAATTCTACCGGTTCATGCTTCGCGCCGTCAATTTCTTTAATAATTACCTGCGGCTGTCCAACTTGTAATTCATATCCTTCACGACGCATGGTCTCAATCAAAATGGACAAGTGAAGAATACCGCGGCCGTATACCAAATAAGAATCCGGAGAGTCTGTTTCCTGAACACGTAATGCCAGGTTCTTCTCCAACTCCTTCATTAAACGATCGCGCAAGTGACGTGATGTTACAAATTTTCCTTCTTTACCGAAGAATGGTGAGTTGTTAATTGTAAACAACATGCTCATCGTTGGTTCGTCAACGGTAATGTTTGGCAACGCTTCAGGGTTTTCGAAATCGCAAATTGTATCTCCGATTTCAAAACCTTCTACACCGGTTACCGCAACAATATCACCTGCAAAAACAGACGATACTTTTTTCTTCGCTAATCCTTCGAAAACAAAAAGTTCTTTCACTCGTGTTTTCACGGGAGTGCCATCACGCTTCATTAACGTTACGGGCATATTTTCACGAATCTCTCCACGATACACACGGCCTACCGCAATACGACCTACGAAAGAAGAATAATCCAATGAAGTCACCTGCAACTGCAAAGTACCTTCATGCATTGGTGCATTAGGGAAATAATCTAAAATCGTATCCAGCAAATAACTGATATCCGTAGTTGGTGTTTTCCAATCCTGGCCCATCCAGCCTTGCTTCGATGATCCATATACCGTGCGGAAGTTTAATTGTTCTTCCGTTGCGTTCAGGTTAAAGAACAAATCGAAAACCTGATCATGCACTTCGTCAGGACGACAGTTCGGTTTATCTACTTTGTTAATCACCAGAATTGCACGCTTTCCTTGTTGCAATGCTTTTTGCAAAACGAAACGTGTTTGCGGCATTGGCCCTTCGAATGCGTCTACCAACAACAACACACCGTCTGCCATATTCAATACGCGCTCTACTTCTCCACCGAAATCGGCGTGACCGGGCGTGTCAATGATATTAACCTTTACGTCTTTGTATGTTACAGATACGTTTTTAGCGAGAATGGTGATTCCACGTTCTCGTTCCAGATCATTATTGTCGAGAATCAGTTCTCCTGATTCCTGATTTTCTCTGAATAGCTTTCCTTGTAAAAGCATTTTGTCTACCAACGTTGTTTTGCCGTGGTCGACGTGCGCGATGATCGCAATGTTGCGAATTTGACTCATGGTTTAAATTTGAAAGGTGCAAAGATAGTGCTTTTGACGGTGCGAAAACCGTTGATACACATCTACTTCATGTCTGTTCCGAAGAACTGCAGCGGAGTCAATTCGATAAACTGTCCGTCTTTGCCTGTGATAATAAGCGTATCAGAGGTGTTACTGTCGGGATTTTCGTACGTCGGTTTTTGTAAGACAAACGGTCCTTCGTTAACCAAATAATAACCTTCGTCTTTCCTGAAACCACCAATCGCTTCTTGTTGCAATTTGAAACGAGCCGTGTCCCAAACATCTCCTGCATATACTTTTATCAGGAACGAACCATTAGGCAATTCGCGCATAGCGAAAGCATTTCCGGCTTCAATGTATTCGTTACGGATTGTTTGTTGCGGATCATTACTTAATGTAACACAAATCACCGATGCCTTAAACTTATTTAAAATGATCAATGAATTCGGCGACTGATCCATCGTTACTCCACTTCCGAAAATGCGATCATACGGAGAATCGAGATTTTTGATGCGGTAAGATCCTTGTTGTTCTGCGGGTGAGTTCAATTTGGCAAGCAATTCACGTTTGAATTGTTCCGATTCTTCCTGACGTTTGTGTTCAATCCACACTTCAAATGAAAATGTTGCAACGAGATACAATGCGAATGTGATGATCATGCCTTTGAGCAGTTTTTTTCGCTTTTGTATCACGGCCTCAGTGCGCATTTTGTTGCGTGCACGAACACGTTCCAACTCTTCAGGATTGTACGTGCGTTTACGCCGATCTCTGTTATTGGGTTCTTTGGTGTTAAACGGATCAGGAGTCGGAACAAATGCACGATACGATTTTCGTGCATCATACGCACTGCGAAGAATGGGATCGCTTAAAATGTTATACGCTTCAGAAATTTCTTTGAAACGTTCTTCTGCATATAAGTTGCCGGGATTAACATCGGGATGATAACGCTTCGCCAGCTGACGGTAAGCCACCTTGATTTCCTGATCAGTGGCTTTGTCTGTTAATCCTAATGTCCTGTAGTGATCTTTCACGCAACGCAACTCATGTGATACTCAATAATACAAAAATACGGACAGATCACTGAGGCCTGTCCGTATTACAACGTTTAATTCAACAAGTTGTTGCCGGTTTATCAGAACGCAGCGCGTGATCGTGTTTTGTATTTACGTGTATTCACTTTTTTGTTCTTCGGATACTTTATCGAATATGTCAGTATTACTTTAACGCTTTCGCCGGGAGGGATCGTCAGGTTCCATTTCACCTCTCCTGTCGAAAGATCCAATTCACCTTTGGAGAGTTCTGTCTTCTCTACAATGATTTCGGAATTCTGCGATACCGGAATCTGATCGCGCAAATCAACTTGTACTGCAGCCTTACGCGTATTCTTAATTACAATTTCATACGAATACGTTTCTTTCTTAATGCTGCTGGTGCTTTTCTCGGTATTAAACTCTTTCAACTTCGTGCGTGTTACCACCAACTTCTGATCACGACCTAACGACAAATCCAGCGTGTCTTCCACTGTGCGTGTGTTGATGTACGACTGCCCTACGTATGTTCCACCGAAATAAACATTCGCCGGACCTTCCACCAAATCCAATTCTTCCCAACCGGTAATACGCGCCATCAAAAACGCTTCTTTCTCCATTTTAGGTACAGCGCGATATTGATACGTAGCATTCAAGGTGTATGCTGTTACATCAACGATATACGGCTTGCCATCTGCAGGAATATCGTATTGTTGTTTGATATCAAACTCTGCACTCAACTCGGAAACTTGAATCGCATCATATTGCACTTGTGGCTGCTGCACTTGTGGTTTATATTGTTGCTGCTGATACACTTGACCTTCTTGTACCGGTGCAGCTCCCGCTTTTTGATTGTATAAATTTTGCCCCGACATAGAAGCCGGCGCGTTGTCGTTATAACCTTTATCGTAATTATAATTGTTGCGGTTATTATCTGACTCAAAGTTTAAAGTCCAAGCAGCCAACTCCGGCGCCGATGCACTGCGCATAGGATCTGCAGTAGACAAACGCATCTTCACGTTTTTCCAGTCAACCAATGTATTGTTAAAAACTTTCGCGCGATATTTTAATTCCACCGGCTTGCTCACATCTTCAGAAATCAAATCATAACTCGGCGCCCAACCCGCATCGCTCACTACATAACGCAACTCAATTTGTGAGGTTACTTTCGCTGCCGCACTGTTACTCAACAACACACGAATCTCTCCCATTGGCGGATTCGTTGCGCGATTTGCTTCCGTCAACTGCAAACGGATGCGCGTGATCACACTCTGTTGATTCACATTCTTTCTTCTCAGCTTCACCAAATCTGCATTAATCTCTGCTACACGAGCCGCGTAAAAATCCGCGTTCAATTTCAACTCTGCAGCAGTTACTCCTTTTTCCGCTCCCCCAATTCTATGATTCGCATTCAACAATTGCTTCTCACCCTCCAACGCTTCAATTTGTCCTTGCGTAATGTCGTTTTGATCTTGCATTAAGACCAACGAATCATTCAACTGCTTCACCCGATCATCACTTTTCTTTTGTCCGAATAAATAATCGATACGATTACTGATGGCCAACACAGAAACGTCGCCGGATGCCGTAAACTGAATACTCTTCGGCAATAACTTTGAAGACAAACCGACAAACACCAATTCGTTTCTTCCCGGATTTAATGTTACGGGTTGCTTGTGCATGATCTCTGCTCCGGTTAAATAAACGATCACCGAACTAATTTCAGGTTGTACTTTTTGTTCGTCATCTCCGGCAAATACATTTCCTGCGAAAGCCAGAGCAAGTGTTACTACAAGTGTTTTCATAAGTTGGAGGGGATAAAAAAACCCTGCCGATTGACAGGGTTTTGGATGTCGTCATTTAATTCTTTTCTTCTTCTTCGAGTTTAGCGTCGCTCTTTGGCGCTTCAGTTTTTGCACTTCCATCAGCATTATCACTCTTCGTCATGATACTGTCAAGGTACACCTGTGAAAAGTCGAGATAACGGATTGGATTGGTGTAAAAATTTTTTACTCGTGCCTGGCTTAATCGATAATTCTCATCGTACCACAAAATTAATGCAGGCGATTCAGACATCATCAACTGTTCCGCTTCGAAAAAGAACTTGTGTGATTCTTCAATTGTTTTTGCCGTACGTCCTGCATGATATAAGGAATCGAAACGTGGATTTTTATAGCGCGCCGAATTCGGATAAGAAGGCTGATTCAAGCTGTCAGGAACATCTCCGCCATAAAACAATGACAAGAATGTTTCCGGAGATGGATAATCTGCAACCCATGCCGCACGGAAAATGTCTGCACGACCGAAACGTTCGTCATTCAATTTCTGCTGATAAGATCCGTTTGCCATTTCGATGTTCACGTTTAATACGTCGCGCAATTGTGTTTGAATTTCTTCTGCCACGCGTGTGTTGCGTCCACCGCCGCTATTCAAAACCAACTTTACAACAGGGAAATTTTTTCCGTTCGGGAATCCTGCTTCAGCCAATAATTTTTTAGCCATTTCACGATTCGCGTTGCGCAGCTGACGAGTCTGTTGTTCATTATCTCCCAATTGCTCGTAACCTTTGATTTCGTTGGCTTTATAACTCGGCAATGCAGGAGGTGAAATGCCGTTCAACCCAGGACCGAAAGCTTCACCTGCTAAAATTTCATCCACAATATAACGACGATCGATCGCTAAAGAGAACGCTTTACGAACACGTACATCATTAAACGGAGCCTTAGCTGTATTGAAAGAGTAATATTGCGTTACTAATTCCGCCGAGTGGTCCAGGACAAATTTTGGAGGCTTGTTTTCGAAGTTCGCGATTTGTGCCGGTAAGAATGTTTTCACCGCATCAGCACTCAATCCCCAAACAAAATCCAATTCCCCTTTTTCAAACAAATCAATTTCTGCTTTCTTGTTATCTACGTATGAAATCTTGATGGAATCCAGGAACGGCAACTGATTGCCCAAAGTATCCTTCCCGTAGTAACCTTTATGCTTAACAAGAATCACCAATGATGAATCACCGGCAATAGACGCTACTTTAAAAGGACCCGTTCCAACTGTATTTGCAGCGTTGTATTTTTCTACGCCTTCTTTCGGAACGATACCGCAAGCGCTGTTTGCAAGAATGTATAAGAAAGAAATGTTAGGCTCAACAAGCGTAAGTTCCAATGTATTTGCATCTACAACTTTAACTCCGCTTAATGATCCTGCTTTAGCTTGCGCGCCTGCATTATAATATTCGTCTGCACCTGCAAGACGGCCTTTGAAAGTAGTTCCGAAATTTTGGTTGATGCCGTCGTTCTTGCATAACAACTCGAAGGAATAACGTACATCTTCTCCGGTTACTTCACGTCCTTTACCGTCTGCGAAACAATCGTTATCATGGAACTTAACGCCCTTACGTAATTTAAACGTATATTTTGTACCGGTAGCATCCATTCCCCAGGATTCCGCCAACGCAGGTAATACCTTCATGGTGCGTGCATCAAACTTCACCAAACCTTCATAAATCTGAGAGGCTACGTGACTGGAGATTTGGTCCGTGATAGAGCTTGGAAATAAGCTTTGAAACTTGTCCACCTCGTTAAAACGCAGTGTTCCTCCGTATTTGCGACCGCCTTTTCCTTCGGCAGGGGTTATGCTCTCACCTTCTCCACCGCCGCAAGAAACTAAGAATGAAGCAATTGATGCTATCAGTAATAACCTTTTCATAGATGTTTGTAGTAACAAGTATGTAATTGAGTTTCCACCAAAACTATCCTGCAAGATTACCTAATTTAAGTGTAACGTACTAATTTATTTGTCCGTTTGACGAATAAATACGGCGGTTGGTCTCGCTATACAAGGGATTCGACGCTACGAGAATTTTCACTTCAATTATCGTAATCTCTTTATATTGACGATTCATCGAAAAAAACTGCGGGTTTATTTTGATTTTGGCGCTGAAAAACATAATATTGCGCGTCGAAAAATAGAAAGTGGAACGCCACTCTGCACGATTGACATGAAAAAGTTTACAATATACACGGTGTTTGCAATGCTGATCAGTCTTACCGGGTTTGGTCAGTCCATGATTTTAATTGAAGGCACTTATCAAGGCAAGAATGTGTACGTGCAGAATCCATTCGCAAGCAATGGCGTTGGTTTCTGTGTGTATGAAGTACGTGTGAACGACAAAATCACGACAGATGAAATTGGTTCCAGCGCTTTCGAAATCGACTTGCGTCAGTTTCAATTGAAAAACGGAGATGCGGTGAGTATCAAAATTTTTCACAAAGACGATTGTAAACCAAAAGTGTTGAATCCGGAAGTATTAAAGCCAAAATCTACTTTCGTTACTTCTTCTATTACATGCGACGGCGGTTCTGAAATGCTAAAGTGGACAACCACTGCGGAATCCGGAAAATTGACGTTTGTTGTAGAGCAATTCCGCTGGAACAAATGGGTGAAAGTTGGTGAAGTAGAAGGAACAGGAACTGCAGGTCCAAACACCTATCAGTTTAAAGTAGTGTTGCACTCCGGCGAAAATCAATTCCGTGTTAAACAAGTCGATTATTCCGGACAAGCACGCACCAGCCCTGTTGCTAAAGTAACCAGCAACAAGCCTGAAATTAAGTTCTTCCCGGTAAAAGCAAAAACTGAAATCACCTTTGAAGGTGGAGAAACGATGTACGAAATCTACGATCAATTCGGCAACATCGTGAAGAAAGGCTTCGGAACCAAAATTGATGTAACAGGTCTTGCTAAAGGCGGTTATTTCCTCAACTACGATAATAAAACTGCAGAATTCTTTAAGCAGTAATTCATAAAGATAAACCACTCCAAAAACCCCGAAATTCTCGGGGTTTTTTATTTTCACCGCATGAGAAAAATTGAACATTTAGGAATCGCCGTAAAAGACTTACAAAAGTCGAACGAATTATTCTCCAAACTTTTTGGCCGCGTTCCATATAAAGAAGAGCGCGTAGAAAGCGAAGGAGTAGCCACTTCCTTTTTTATGATGGGCGAAACGAAAATTGAATTGCTGGAAGCAACGCGTGAAGACAGTGCCATTGCCAAATTCATCGAAAAACGCGGAGAAGGAATTCATCATATTGCATTCGACGTTGAAGACATCCATGCCGAAATGAAACGCTTGCAGGCAGAAGGATTCACCGTATTAAACGAACAGCCCAAAGAAGGTGCTGACAATAAACTCATTTGCTTTCTGCATCCGAAAGACACCAATGGCGTGTTGATTGAGTTGTGCCAGGAACGCAAATAAACTAGTACATGATTTGTTGCACTATATCTTCTACACGCTGGTTCTTTTCCAGTAAAGTAGCTTGCAGGCCTGCCTGTAAAGCTCCTGCAACATGATGATGTGTGTCATCGATAAATAACGTTTCGTGCGGCACTAAATTATTTTCACGGAGTACAAACTCAAATGCGGCTACATCCGGCTTGCGCAAACCGATTTCACACGAATAGTAAGCGCGGTTAAAATATGTTTTCAGATCGTTTATACCATGCGCTTCTTTAAGATACGCGCTAAAGTACCGCACATGAATATGATTGGTGTTGCTGAGCAAATAAATGGGCATACGTTGTTTCAATTCCAGCAACCACTGCAAACGTTCGGACGGAAAATCAAGTATCATCCCATTCCACGCGGCATCCAGTGATGCATCGGAAACGGGTTGCGGTATAAATTCACGCAAGTAATTTCTAAAATCTTCGTCGGAAATCTCGCCCCGGTCCAGACGATCGAACACATCGCTTTGTTTCAGTTGCGTATATGCAGCATCGAAATTACCGGCACCAAGACGCTTGAACGCATCGGAAGTCGCTTTGAAATCGAGATTAATTAAAACGCCGCCAAGATCAAAAATGATTTGCTTCACCATGGCGCGAAAATACACATACCCCGGAATCGCCAAAGCATTCCACTTACAGCGCATTTCACCACATTTAACAAATTAAAGTTGTGGCGCTGATTTGGTTGGGATAATTTGCGTACAATCGATACAATGCCTATGAAACGTTTACTACTTGCCGCAATTATCTTCTGTGTCCCCGTTGTTGCCTCTGCACAATTCGGAATGACGATGAACTATACTTTCAGCGCGCCACAAGGCATGATGGCGAAGTCCTTGAACAACGCGCATGGATTTGGCATGGATTATTATTATGCACCTAAACGGCTGCCCATAAGTGTCGGACTTACGTTCGCGTATAACGCTTACGGGATGCACACACGTGATTTTGTATTTAATGCAACCGATGGTTCACAAATCAACACAACACTCTCCGTGACCAATTCCTTTATCAATACCGGGTTGTATTTGCGATACGCCTTTGCTCCTGCAGAAGCACGATTAATTCCTTATGCGGATATGCGCGGCGGCGGTGCGTTTTACAACACGAATTTGGTAATTGCAGATCCTGCAGATACGGATAACTGCCGTCCTTTAGTGAACGACCTGCTTCAAAAAGACAAGGCGCTTACAGGTTATGTTGGTGGAGGGTTGGATGTTCGCTTGACTAACCTCGACAAAACCTGCGGCAATTCCATTTCCTATTTGTTTGTTTCTGCCGGCATTCACATGGGAGGGCCGGTAAGCTACATGAATGTGGATAAGGATTTAGATCCCAATGCACATCCGCAGCAAACGAGCTCTCCGCACAACCACGGTGCCGGCGAACCCAAGAATGGTCGCGATCCGATTTATGCCGACTTCATCAATACACAAACGCAA
>JAJTEY010000035.1 GCA_021299855.1 Bacteroidota bacterium
CCTTTCAATACAATAGAGATCATTCCACCGAAATCTTTCATTTGTTTTTTGGCAATATGATGATTCGGATGAGTTTCGAATCCGGGCCAATACACTTTTTCGATGCGGGGATGACCTTGCAAAAACTCCGCAATCCTTCGCCCGCTCTGACAATGACGATCCATGCGAACATGGAGCGTTTTAATTCCACGCAACACTAAAAAGGAATCCATCGGACCCGGATTAGCACCACAACTGTTTAAAATAAAAGCGAGTTGCTCGTACAAGTCTTTGTTGGAAGTTACCAATACACCCATCACAACGTCACTATGCCCGCCTAAATATTTGGTTACTGAATGCATCACAATATCGGCACCCAACGCCAAAGGGTTCTGCAAGTAAGGAGAAGCAAACGTATTATCCACAGCAAGAATCAACTTATGTTCTTTGGCAATTTTTGCACAAGCTTCAATGTCTATGATCTGCATCGTAGGATTGGTAGGTGTTTCAGCCCATATCAATTTGGTGTTTGCGTTGATATAGTTTCGAATATTCTCAGCATCCGTCATATTTACAAAATGAAACTTAATACCATAATGCGCGAACACTTTGGTAAACATGCGGTATGAACCACCATATAAATCATCACCGGTAATTACTTCATCACCGGGACGCAATAACTTACAAACCGCATCCATTGCACCCATTCCAGAGGAAAAACACAAACCGTACTCTGCACCTTCCAAGGCTGCAATACATTTTTCTAACGCTACACGTGTCGGATTTTTACCCCGTGCATACGCATAACCCTTGTGCGTACCGGGCGATTCCTGCACGTACGTTGACGTTTGATAAATAGGCGTCATGATTGCACCGGTGGAAGGATCAGGCTCCTGACCCGCATGAATGGCACGTGTGCCAAAACCGTATTTTGAAGAATCTTTCATTGAATTGAAAAGTTTATGCGAATTTCAACAAATATTTGCACCACATGAAGCCATTAACATCAATTAATTATTTCTTTTTTCTTTCTACCTGCTCTACTTGCGCTCGTATTATTAAAGAATGCGGAATAACTTCCGAACAATTCGAGATGATCGACATTAAAACCGGCGTGCAACCTGATCATCTGCAACGCATGCGCAGTTTAACCGATTCGAATGTAAGCCTATTCAGTAAAGCTGCATTAAAATACCGTGCGATGGGATTGCATGAACGCGAATTGAGTGAAGAGGAGCTACGCGATTATATATTACAGGAATACACATTCCTTCGTCGACCTGTGGCAATTATCGGAAACGCAATCTTTATCGGTAATACCAAGAAAAATATTGACGCGTTGACCGAAGCTGTAAAGCTTATCAAAGGCTAGTTGTTACATTTGCGCGCAATCTTCTTTACGTGAACAGCACAATACTTTCACATTTTTCCCTGTTTGCTTCTATGGCGATCTATGCGGCAGGATTTACAATTATTAAGGAAGTCACTCCGGAGTTTGTAAGTTCAGAGGGGTTCGTTGCTTTACGTGTTATCGGCGCTACACCATTGTTGTGGTTATCCGGTCTGTTCATCAAGGAACGTGTGCAACGAAAAGACATCGGAAAGCTGGCATTGTTATCGTTGTTTGGCGTATCCATCAATCAATCGCTATTTGTGAAAGGTATGAGTCTGACTTCACCCATCAGCGGCGCAATTATTATGATTACATCGCCGTTACTGGTGCTGATTTTAGGCAACATTATTTTGAAGGAAAAAATAACCTGGCTTAGGGTTTCCGGTGTTCTTGTTGGATTAGGAGGCGCAGCACTTCTTATTTTAAGTAATACCTTACAAACCAGTAAATCGGATGATCCGCTGGGTGATCTGTTTATCTTCATCAACGCATTGTCGTGGGGATTGTTCTTAGTCCTCGTTAAACCAATGATGCAGCAGTATCACACTATCACCGTTTTGAAGTGGGTATTTCTTTTTGGATCGTTTATCCTTATTCCGCTGGGATTCTCGGGCATCCAAGCAATCGACTGGCCTTCACTAACAGGACATACCTGGTTTAACATCATGTTCGTGGTAATCGGCGTTACATTCATTGCTTATCTGTTAAACATTTTTGCGCTGAAGACACTAAGTCCTTCTGTTGTGAGTGCTTACATTTACCTGCAACCGCTCATGGCGGCGGGAATCGCACTGTATCTGGGTAAAGATGAACTCACGTGGCAAAAAGTACTTTCTGCGGTGCTCATTTTCGCCGGAGTGATTATGGCCGGAAAGAAAACACGTTCCACTGCATAGTTGTACATTTGATGTTATGAAATCAATGACCGGCTTTGGAAAAGCCACCTGTGAATTGGCAGGTAAAAAAATTACGGTCGAAATTCGCTCGCTCAATAGTCGCCAGCTGGACCTCAACATGCGTGTGGCACCAACCTACCGCGACAAAGAAGCTGAAATCCGCGGCGATCTTTCACGCGCACTTGAACGCGGCAAAGTTGACTTTAGTTTATTTGCTGAAGGAGCAGGCGAGCAACAAGCCGCAGCCATCAATCATCCCATCGCTTTAGCATATCACAAAGAATTAAAAGCGTTGGCCGAACTTATTGGTGAACAGCGTGAAGATTTTCTTTCATTAATTATTCGCATGCCGGATGTAATGAAACAAGATAAGCAAGAGCCTGATGAACAGGAATGGAATGCGGTTAACGCCTGTATTCAGGAAGCCATTGCGGCATTTCAGCTGTTTCGTAATACGGAAGGCCAAGTATTGGCACAGGAATTCCGTCAACGGATTAATTTGCTATTGCAACTATTGGAAGATGTTGTTGCATTAGATCCACAACGTGCTTTAAATGTTCGTGAGCGCCTGCAAAAGGTATTGACAGAACAACTCTCTCCGGAAAAAATTGATCAAAATCGTTTTGAACAAGAACTGATTTACTATTTGGAAAAGTTCGATATCACCGAAGAAAAATTACGTTTAAAAACTCACTGCGATTATTTCCTGAAAGTAATGGCAGAACCTGCAAGCGGCAGAAAGCTTGGATTTATTGCGCAGGAAATCGGGCGTGAGATCAACACCATCGGTTCTAAAGCAAACGATGCCGGCATACAAAAGCTGGTGGTGCAAATGAAAGACGAACTGGAAAAAATTAAAGAACAACTGTTAAACGTTTTGTAGTGAGTCACTCCAACACATCGGGCAAGTTGATCATTTTCTCGGCACCATCCGGAGCAGGGAAAACAACCATTGTGCATCATTTACTGAAACAATTTCCGATGCTGGAATTTTCAGTATCTGCTACATCACGTGCAGTGCGTGGCGATGAGCAACATGGTGTAGATTATTATTTTTTTTCCGAAGATGAATTTCGCAGTCGCGTTGTAGCCGAAGAATTTGTAGAATGGGAAGAAGTTTATCCCGGCCAGATGTATGGTACGTTGAAATCTGAAGTAGAGCGAATCTGGAGAAAAGGTCATCATGTAATTTTTGATGTGGATGTGATTGGCGGCATGAATTTGAAAAAGCAATACGGTGGTCGTGCGTTGTCAGTATTCGTAGAACCTCCTTCCATGGAAGTATTGGAACAACGTCTGCGTCATCGGGCAACCGAACCGGAAGAGAAAATTAAAATGCGAATTGCAAAAGCCGGATCAGAGTTACAATTCAAGAATCGTTTTGACCATGTGATTACCAACAATATCCTAGAAGAATCGTTCCTACGGGCCGAAGCGTTAATTCGTAAATTCCTCCATCTGTAGCTGCATGAAAATCGGATTGTTTTTTGGTTCCTTCAATCCAGTGCATCACGGTCATATGATTTTGGCGAACTTCATGCTGGAATTTACCGACCTCGACAAGATCTGGTTTGTAGTTTCTCCACACAACCCCCTGAAAGAAAAAAGTTCCTTACTCGCCGATCATCATCGTTTGGAAATGGTAACACGAGCAATCGGTGATCACCTTAACTTAAAAGCTTCCGATATTGAATTTCGTTTACCGCAACCATCGTTTACCATAAATACGCTGGCGCATCTTTCAGAAAAATATCCGGATATCCGATTTGCCCTGATTATGGGCGCTGACAATTTGCAGAGTCTTCACAAATGGAAGAACTACGAACAAATCCTGGAACACTACGACATCTATGTTTATCCGCGTCCGGGCTTAATAAACGATGAGTTATTGAAACATCCGCACATTCACCTGACAGACGCCCCTCTGATCAATATCTCAAGTACTTTCATTCGTCAAGGCATCAAAGCAGGTAAAGACATGCGCTATTTCATCCCCACGGAAGCTTTCCAATATTTGGAGGAAATGCACTTTTACAAAAAGTAAATCACTTCAAAATTTCGTATCAGGACGAAATTTCTTGTTGTTAACTATCCAAATCGCGCGCTTTACATCAACATCACGAAACAAAAGTTAGTTCCGTAATCATATAGGAACCATTTTATTACTTGAATATCAAGGAAGGTGCCGGGATACTTCAGGTAGATGTGCGCGAACTTATTGAGTTGGACATCCGAATCACTCAATAACTTAAAGTCACTGAATTAGTTGATGCAACAGCTTCATTTACTATTGATCAGGCTGCCCGCGACTATTTTGCAAAACAAACAGCTCCCGAACAATTTATCTGTATTGCTATAATCACAAATTTATTACCACAGCGACTTCTAGTTAACTTCTACATCAGATTCAACAAACCCAATACACCACCAAAATTGTTCGGCAGTGCTGAAGATGACACAAAATGGAGTGAAAGTTTTTTTGTAAAAAAGCGAAGTCCTCACTCGGAGAACTTCGCCTTATGTATTCCTGATACTTTTATCGCTGAATAACCACCGGAAGAGTTGTTGACTGTCCACCGGAAATAATGCGCACCGAATAAACGCCGGCAGCTGCATTCAATTCCATTTGATGTGTGAATGTACCATTTGCTGCAACCTGTGTTGCATAAACAGCTTGACCCAACACATTAAACACTTCTATAGTAACATTACCGGAACCAACGGTTGTACCCTGTATCTGGAAGTTACCGTTGTTTGGATTAGGCAATAACAACAATGTTCCTTGCAAGATTGCACCTTCTTGCACTGAATTTGCATCATCTGTTGATTCAAGATTCGATTGAGTAAACAAATTAGCAATTAACGTATTCGGGTTGTTCAATCGTAATGAAGGAGAACAACCTCCGAAAGGATGCTGCGCTTCAATCATGTACCACAAGTTTCCGCTTGGTGCTGTTACATCAGTATATGTAAACACGTTACCTGCAACTGAGGTCAACAAAGTCATTTGTGAAATGCTTGGTCCACGGTAAATGTTATACGTACTGATGGGTAAACCTTCGTAAGGCGTCCATGCCAAGTTATAGCCGCCAAACATGGATGGGCTTACTTGCAGGTGAATTGTACGATGGTGGAAACTAGTGTCACTTTCCTGACCGCAATTATCCGTTGTGCTGATCACATAACGATTAGCCATTACTTGCGGATTGGAAGTCATGTCAACATACGTTGTAAACTGACTAACAGGTTGTGTTCCTATTAAAGCATAAACTCCTAAAACAGAAGTTTCACGATAGATATTGTATATTCCGGATGCAGGAGAATTAAGTCGTTCCCAGATGATGACATTTTTATTAATTGATGTATCAACGGTTACGAAGCAAATTTGCTCGTTGTACATATTAAGTGAATCAACATAAACTTCTACGGAATCCATGTCTGTTCCACAAGCGCCGGTTGCCGTAACATAGTACACAGTAGAAACGCTGGGAACAGCGAATGTTGAAGCCGCGTTCGGGTTAAGCACTGTTGAGCTTGGACTCCACGTGTAAGTTGCCGATGGATCGTTGGATGATGCAACAAGATTTACTGTATCACCGCATGATGCATATACAAACTGATTAGTAGCAATAGTCAATCCTGACACAGCAACAACTGTATCCGCCAGAGTAACTACACATCCGGCCGCATCAGTAATGGTAACCGAATAAACTCCGGCAGGAACAGGAGAGATATTTTGCGTTGTAGCACCATTAGACCACGCATAAGTGTAAGGAGCTGTTCCGCCAATAACCGTTGTATTAACCGAGCCGGATGGAGATGGGCAGATGTCGGGATTAGCAAAAATGTAACCGGTAAAATTGGAGTTATTAGCAATAGCGGCTGTTCCGGTAACCACACAACCTGTTGCATCTGTAACTGTTACCGTATAAGTACCTGCAGTCAAATTCGACGCAATGGGCAGCGTTCCCCCTGAAGGAGACCATAGATAGGTGTAAGGTCCGGTTCCCCCTGTAACGCCTGCAAATGCACTGCCCAAACCTTGGCAAGTAATGGGCTGAGCAACTGTTGTTACAACAGGTCCATTATAGCCTACGGTAACAGTTGCAGTGCCGCATAATGTTCCATCCGTTACAGACACCGTGTAAGTTCCCGGTGACAGGTTTGCAGGATTGGCTACTGTAGCGCCTCCCGGTGTCCACAAGTAAGAATAATTACCGTTGCCGCCTGTTGCTGTTGCTATTGCAGAACCATTACCGGCACAAGATGCTACTGTTGAAGTTGCCGTCACGGTTAATGAAGCAGTAGAAGGAATACAAGTTTGACAATTCGTTTGGAAATACAATCCGGCCATAGCAAGTGTGTAGCAATCGCCGCCGGTAGATATGTTATAATTACAAGAATTTTGGCCGCCGGTAACGGTTGTAGCGGTTGAAATTTCATTCCACCAATTCCATTGCGGCTGCACCACATTTTGCCCGTTCATGTTAATGGTGTACCCGGGCATTTGCATATCTCCTACCAACATAAACGCACTACCTGATGTAGAAGCCGCACAGGCGTTAAAACCTGTCATGTTGTGTGTGAGCGAACCGCCAATTTTAGTATGACAACCATCGTCAATCTGAATGCTACCCGTGTAACTGGCAGATGGGTCCTGATAAATTACGATTAGCGTTGCGCCCTCAACATCAACACCACTAGAACTCTGAGGAGTTGTTGGTAAACCACCAATCATATATGTTCCGGGTGTGGTTATCAATGTGGTAACATCCGCACGCCATACGTGTGTGCCGTTCATACCCCAGCAAACATCGACCGAACTTCCAATTAAGGTCATAGGGACATTAGTCGTGCTGCTGGAAGGAGTTGTAATTGTTGCAGTAATGCCCGGAGCTACACCCAAAGCTTCAGTATATAAATATGCTTTTAGCACTGTCGCGCAAGAAGGCATTGCAGAAACCAGAAATGGTGCCGGCTGCGGAATTCCGACCGGAGTAAAGCGTTGTCCCAAACGTTGACTCACCATGGTATAATTCAATCCGCATGCTGTATTCGAATACGTCATATTTAACGTATCGTTACCGTTAAGCGGATTAACCGGTGTTTCAGCCACACGATTAGAAGAGTGTTCTTGTGCCCATGCGGATGTTCCGATTGGCGAGTTGGTTTGCTGAGCAGATAGCGCAGTTACCACTGTAAAACCTGCAATAATTAGCGTGTGTTTCATGAGGGACTTTTTAGCAAGTACAATTTGCATAAAAAAAACGATAGCGCCAAGAAGTATTTCGAGAACTTCTTACGCACTCACAGCATCAAATTGAAGGATAAAATGAAGTAAATTGAGCTTTTCACAGACTACAATCTGCCGTGAAAAACAATCAGCGATTCGACCGAAATAGGAAATTTGTGGACGAAAACAAACTAATGGTCAGTAACTTACGCTAAAACAGCGCTTAACAAAGACTCAAACAGCAGTTTGCCGTCTGTATTGCCTAACTCGCCATCCGCTGCTCGTTCCGGATGCGGCATCATTCCGAAAACATTCTTTCCGGCGTTGCAAACACCTGCAATATTATCTGTAGCTCCATTAGGATTAGCATCATCAGTAATATTGCCTTTGTCATCGCAATAGCGGAACAAAATTTGTCCGTTGCGATTCATTTCTGCCAAAGTTTCGGCAGATGCATAATACTTGCCTTCTCCGTGCGCAATCGGAATTTTAAGTGCCTTATTCGCAGGAACTGTTGCAGTAATCAATGAATTATTATGCTCCGCTTTAATGAATACATTTTTGCAAATGAACTTACGACTGTTGTTGTGTAACAATGCTCCCGGCAGCAAACCGGATTCACACAAAATCTGAAATCCATTACATACGCCAAATACAACTCCACCCTTCCCTGCGAATTCGATAACCGATTCCATGATTGGAGAGAATCGCGCAATAGCACCTGAACGCAAATAATCGCCGTAAGAAAATCCTCCCGGCAAAACCACTGCATCTACATTTTTCAGGTCCCGATCCTTATGCCACAATTCTACTACCTCCTGCCCCATAATAGTTTCAAGAACATACATCATATCACGATCGCAATTGGATCCCGGAAAAACGACAACGCCAAATTTCATACAATAGAATTTAGTTCGTAAAGATACGATATGAGCCGGCAATACGTCTTAATTGCCCCGCATTAAATATCCACCAATTACAGCACCAATTAACAAAACATACACCAACTCACGTAGAACGGGCTTGCGCATCGCAATAAAATAATTGGTAGCAAACATGGTCAACGGTGCCAATAAAAACAGGAAGGACGAGCTGTGAAAATGCTGCGAAGACAAGACGGTTAATGCGGAACAAATTCCCATCCACGACAAAACAGAACTACTTTTTTTAGTTTTCATAGTGCTGGTGCCAGCGCCGGCAACATAGCGATATAATGCGCCCAGAAATATAATAATAAGCACACCGAACACAGCGTAATCCGCGACTTCTAATTTGAGAAACCAGTTTTTATTCATGATTGGATCAACAATGTAACGGCGAGTTACACCTTGCCATGAGTCAGCCATAAAAAAATAAAAGCCGGAATAAACAAACGGTAATGAAGCCCCAGAAAATAAGATGACCCACTCTCGTCCATTGAACGGTCGGAGGATGATGAGCGCAACAAGTAAACACAAAATAAAGAGAATTGCAGGAAAATATATCAACGCAGAAAGGCCGGCCAAAACACCTGCATGAAAAATAGTCCCCTTAACCGTTTCATCACGATAGGTACTTAATACCAAATGAAGCGACCATACCAGTAGAAATGTGGCAGGTAAAGCCGGATGCAGCCATAATAATCCGGGAGTGGAAGAGGCCATCGTCACATATAACAATGCAGGCAACCACGATTTTTTAGGGGCAATCTGATGTTCGTTAACGACATAGTTGATACTGAATCCGGTCAGAATTACAGTGGTCAGACCAAATAATCGAGCTATGAAAGGATTCACTATAAGCCATGGCTCAATACTTCCATACAAGGGCATGTTCACCTGTAAATTGGGTTGAGCCTCCAGGAAGAAACCGGGCAACCACAATAGTACTGCTGTCAGTGGTATTAATACCAATGAAACCGGTTGCTTTGAAGATGTAATTCCGATGAACACAGCAGAATTGTTTCCGCAAATTTAGCCTAATACCGCTAAGGATTACCAAATGATGACAGAACTCATCAATGAAACCGCTTTGTCATTTCAAATGAATTATTATTTTTGAGCCATTATTTAAAATAACACGATTATGATGAATCAAGAAGGTTTCTGGTACGCGGTAGGTCGCGCTTTCTATAAGGCATTCGAATTGCTCGAGTGGACTTACGACACACTTTCACCGAACAAAGTTCTTATCGCTGTTGGATTCGTAGCGTTTTTCGCCTGGATGAAAATGCAGAATGACTACAACAAAAAAGCTGCGAAAGACGGAACAATCAAGTAGTTCTATTAACGAAATAGCATAAAAAAATCCCGCCTCTCAGCGGGATTTTTTATTTAGAATCCTTTCCATTCCATCAAATCTTTTCCGATATCACGCCGGTAATACGCTCCTTCAAAACCTACACAACGGGCCGCTCCAAATGATTTTTGCAATGCAGCATCAATCGAATCGCCCATACCCGTGAAAGCCAATACACGTCCTCCATTGGTAACTACTTTTCCGCTCTGCTGTTTGGTTCCTGCATGAAATACCGTTGCCTCGGAAACTTTTTCCAAACCGGTAATTTCTTTCCCTTTTTCATAATCTCCGGGATATCCGCCGGCTACCATCATGACTGTAGTTGCGGTGCGATCATCAATCTTCAGCTCAACACGATGCAATTCCTTTTTACCAATTGCAACAAAAAGTTCCAGCAAATCGCTTTGAATGCGAGGCAACACCACTTCCGTTTCCGGATCGCCCATGCGGCAATTGTATTCTATCACTTTTGGATCGCCATGATCATTCATCAATCCGATAAATATAAATCCAACATACGGTATACCATCTTTGCGTAAACCTTCGATCGTTGGCTTTACAATTCTCTCTTCTACCTTTTGAATAAATGCAGCGTCTGCGAAAGGCACAGGCGACACAGCTCCCATTCCTCCGGTATTCAACCCGGTATCACCTTCACCGATGCGCTTATAATCTTTTGCTGCAGGTAATATTTTATACGAGTTGCCATCCGTTAATACAAAAACGGATAGTTCGATGCCTTTCAAAAACTCTTCAATCACCACGCGACTGCTGGCAGCGCCGAATTTAGCATCGGCCAACATAGCGTGAAGTTCTTGTTGTGCATCAGCTAACGTCGTCGGAATAACAACGCCTTTACCGGCAGCGAGTCCGTCAGCCTTTAATACATAAGGCGGCCGCAAAGTTTCCAGAAATGCTAAGCCTTGCTGCAGTGTGTCTTTAGTAAAGGTCTGATATGCAGCCGTAGGAACTCCATGACGAATCATGAATTGTTTTGAAAAATCCTTGCTGCCTTCCAGCTGTGCACCTTGAGCCTGAGGACCAATTACCGGAATATTATTGAGTGATTCATCATTCAAAAAGAAATCATGCACACCTTTTACCAACGGATCTTCCGGACCAACAACCACCAAACTAATCTCATGCTCCAACACGAAATTTTTAATCGCAGCAAAATCTGTGGCAGATATGTCCACGTTCGTACCGTGTAAAGCAGTACCTGCATTGCCGGGCGCGATGTATAGTTTTTTGAGTAACGAACTTTGAGATAATTTCCAGGCGAAAGCATGTTCACGACCGCCGGAACCAAGTAGTAAAACGTTCATGGGCGCAAAGATAGAACTCCGCGCGTTAGACTCACTCCTTCTTTTCGAAGATCATCGCATCCGAGTTGATGCAATACCGCAAATTGGTCGGAGGCGGGCCATCATCAAACACGTGACCTAAATGACCGCCACACTTCTTGCAGGTGACCTCTGTGCGAATCATGCCGTGAGAAGTGTCGCGAGTATACGCTACTGCAGCTGAATCCCAAGGCAAAGAGAAACTTGGCCACCCGCAGTGGGAGTCGAATTTTTGATCAGAAGTAAACAAGGGGGCCTGACAACCGGCGCATTTGTAAAGTCCTGTTTCTTTGCTGTTCCAATATTTTCCGGTGTAAGGACGTTCAGTGCCTTTCTGTCGCAAAATATAATATTGCTCGGGCGTAAGTGTTTTCCGCCACTCTTCGTCAGACTTTGCAATGCTTGTAGAATCCATTTTAGTTTTTGTTGAGTCAACAACAACTGCAACAGAGTCAGCAGGGACGGTATCCGGCTGTAAACAGGAAATACTCAAAGAAATAATAAGTGCTGCCGTTATCATTCGCATGTAGCTGTTTGCATGTTGTTACTGCAATTTACAACAAACAAATTCACGGAAATGTTGAAGAATGTTAAGCGGATTATTTCGCTCCGAATCGCAATTCGTATTTGCCGACATGTACCACCACGTCATCAATTTCACGATTCATTTGAAGCTTGCCCCCGGTAGCACTTCCTACACGGTTCACAGCGCTCATGGCTAAATCCCATCCATCCACACGAGTGCCGTTGTTAGCTACCAGAACCTCTTCAACCAATTCAGGATCAACATTCGGACGACGATCTAATTTTGATTTCATCCACTGCATAGCGTATTGACCGGCAGAGATTGCAGCGTTATCGTTAGATGCAGGAGCAGACTGATTCAATGTGTTGTAAAATGCATCGGAGAATTCAGGCGCTGTCGGATTGATGTCTTTTGAAGACAAGCGTACAACGGAAGGTTCAATCGTATTCCAATTTTCCGATTTCGCAGCAACAGGAGTTATAATAGTCGTATTCAATCCTGCAATAAGTATCGGTTTTGCACCGCCTGCAACTGTCCTATTATCCACATTAGCGATTGGTGAACCGGAAGTATTTCCTGAATTTGTGTTGTTCGGTTTTGTACCGGGAACGTTGGAATTGTTATTAATCGCGAAACCGTTACCGTTGTTGTTCAATTCTTCACTACCGATATTCCATAATCCGATCGTAATCAAAATCGCAACAGCTGCTGCCGCCGACCATTGCACACCGGGCAACCAGAACCATGCTCCGCGTTCCTTGCGGTACAACGATTTCTTATCCTCGAAAACAACGGTAACATCAGGAGTAACTATTGTATTACGGTAAGCGCTGATTAATGCAGCATATTCCGGATGAACTTTCAGATACTCGTTCAAGGTTTGCTGTTCCATTACAGAAAGCGTTCCTTCTGCAGCTTGCATGCATACCACATCAATGTTTTCGGAGTTGATGGTAAATGCCGGACGTTTCAAACTTACTTTATCTGCAAATACTATCGTTGTATCCGGCTGCACAACAGTTTGACGTAACTGCTCGAGCTCCACCTGCAAGTGCGGATACAACTGCAATAGCATTTTCCATTCCGCTTGCTCAGCGTTTGTGAGCGTTTGATCCAATGCACCCAATACCAATTCTTCGAATCGATTAACATCAGGAGCGGTGCGTTTCAGTGCGGTTTTATGTTCAAAAACAACATCATCCGCAACCAGCTTGGTCTGTTGTAATGCTTCGTATTCCTGTTGAATTTCCGGATGTTGCGCAACAAATGCATTCCACTGCTCGAGTTGTTCTGCACGCAATGTTCCTTCAAACGCAGCAATCATCCATTCTTCGTAGTTTGCTATGGTGATTGTTTCTGCGTTACGCTTTAACATCTCCTTATCCTCCAACACAACCGAAAGATCCGGGCTCAAACGTGTTGGCTGTAAGAGATGAAATTCTTGTTCCAGCTTCGGATTGTTCTCCACCGCTCGCTCCCACATTTTCAATTCCTCCGCTGTGCAAGTGCCTTCCATCACAGCAATCATTAATTCCAGTGGTGCAGCAGGTTCATTGTTGATTACATCGTTTGACTTCTTCAAAACCTCTTTCGCATCAAAGCGAATTTCTTCGCCGGTTTCAAACGATATATTTCTGTAATCGTCTAGCGTCGCTTTTAATTCGGGATTCGCATCAAGGAACACCAATAACTCATCCACCTGCTCCGCAGAGAGACTGCCCTCGATATAATCGAGCAACCAGGCTTCATAGTTATGGCGATTTATATTCATGTGTTAAACTACTTTTTCGATGCTACCAATGTAATTTTTCAAAAATGTTCGTGCGCGGAAAATATACACCTTCACTTGCGATTCAGTTAGGTTGGTGATTTCACCGATCTCCTGATAAGAATACCCTTCATAGTCGCGCAACATAATTACAGAACGTTGTATTTCCGGCAATTTGCCTAAGGCTTCCTGAAGAATTTCTTTCAGGTCGCTGTATTGTTTGTTATGCGAAACAGCTGCCATCGCCACCTCATCCATCGAACCCTGCCGCTGGTCCTTACGAAGCACATCTATCATGGTTCTGTACGCCGCAGTAAACATATACGACTTCGCATTCTTTGCTTCCGTTTCGGAAACCTTCATCCACAATTTTTCATAGGTATCCTGAACAATGTCTTTGGCTTTGTCTTTATCCCTGACATTCTTCAAAATGAAGCGGTACAAGCTGTCTGAGTACAGGTCAACACAGCGGTTAAATTCTTCTACGGTCATGGCTCAATCAGGTGCGTTCTGAGAATAAGACGATTTCGGCAGCAGTAAGTTACAGCCCTCTGAACTTTTTTTAACCCCCGCAGTCGATTCAGACACTAAACACCTCTGTATTTGCAATTTACCAGCTTCTCCTAAAAACTGACAGAGCTATTCCAAAAGTTTGGTGCCAACATCACGTCCAAAAGATTTGCCCATTCGGGATAAGACAGCCAATTTCTTGGTGTTGGCATTCACAACCGGGGTCTCGAGTTCGGGACAGCTAAAACTGCCCCCAATTTTTTAATTCCTCTTCAGTCCACAACTCAGGAAAAAAGATGCGTCGCTGGTAGGACGGATGCAAATACTTTTGCCATTCACTTCCTCCCGTTGCCGCTTTTCCTTCTCCGCGGGAATTCAAATAATATTCGGCAGTTTTTAAATGTGCCAGCGGCCATATGACATTGTACGTATGATCAAAATTGCGCAGCGCGTGTTTCAAACGAGTAACATCAGCGCCGGCATTCAGCATGCTGTGATAACGACTTAACACATGTTGTTCACGCATCTTTGCAGCAAGACGCTTAAAGCTATCCACATACTTCACTTCAAACAATTGCATCAACTGTGTTTTGCGTCCTGTTTTCCGATCATATCCTGCATCGAGCCAATACAATTCACCAAACAACTCATCAATGCTCGCATCAGGAGACATCGAGCCTTTAACACGATGATTGAGCAGGTTGTGCAAAGCAGTACACATGATTTCAATTACACGAAACTGCGCCGACTGAAAGCCGCTTGCAGGAGCTAACGCTAAACGGAATTCGTTGTACTGATCGTAGTCCATGCCTTCACGCATCACACTGAATGATTGCGTTAGAATTCCCGCATAACGATTCACGCGTTCCAGTTTCACGGTGAAAAAATCTGCATTGTTTTTTTCGGCGTGAACAATCTGTTTTAATTCATGAACTATCAATTTCAGCAACAACTCTGTTACCTGATGGTACATGATAAAGATTGGTTCATCCGGATAGTTGGTGCGTGGTTTCTGTAAGGTTAAAAGTGTATCTACTTCAACGTAATCCCAATACGTAAGCGGGCGTTGATATAAAAAACCTTTTAAAAACGAACCTGCATCCTGGTGCAACGCGGCGTATTTCTCTTCAATCTTTTTAACTGTGTCCAGATGATCTTGCGGAATGTCGCTCATAACTATTGTTGTTGGATTTCAAAATACGGAAATTACATACCGTTAAAAAAATGACACCTGTCATGAAAAGCAAAGCGCGGCATTCCTAACGAAATACCGCGCTCCGGGGGATGTAATAAACCTTTATTTCTTTTGAATATTCAACGGTGCAGTTAATCCTGAATAACCTACCAGATCCATTTTAATTGAACCCACGAGAATGTCAGCTTCAGCGCGAACAGGAACTTTAGCCTGATCATTTGAGATCCACACGGTCATGTCTTCTTCTTTCTTAAATACACGGCCCTTTTGAACAATCGGTCGGAACTTCAAACAATTTAC
>JAJTEY010000036.1 GCA_021299855.1 Bacteroidota bacterium
CATGGTCTTCAACGTTTCACGGAAATCTGTCGCACGCTTGTTCAATTGATAAACGGCCTTGACACGAATCTCCGGCAGCTTGTCTTTTAACGCCAATTCCAATACGCGCTTCGACTCCGGACGATTATCAGCCAAAGGCATCAGATTCATCAATGCTTCCGTTTTATCGGCGTACAGCTCGGAATGTTCGTACAAATACAGCCATTCTTGTGGTGTGTGTTGATCTGTCTTAGTACATAATGTTTTTTTCGTGGCATCCACATTCACGAACAATGGTGCCGTGTTGCAAGGAATTTCTATTGTTTCATCTTCTTTGCTGATCACAATTTCATGTCGTTCTACTTTCCCGTCCAGATACAAGTCTACTTTCATCGGTAAACGAAACAGCGGCGTTCCTTTTTTACGATTTTGTTTTTGTTTGACATAAATGACTTGCTTCTTCGCGGCAGCATCATAGTGATACGTTATGTACAACTCGGGATGACCGGGATACATAAACCACTGATCGAAAAACCAATGTAAGTCTTGTCCTGTAACGGTTTCATAGGCCATTCGCAAATCGTGAACTTCTGCTGTGCCAAACTTTTTTGTTTCCAAAAACAAACGTGTTCCCGCAAAAAAAGCATCATCGCCCAATACTTCACGCAACATGTGCAATACTTGTCCGCCTTTATTGTACGAGTGTGAATCGAACATGTCTTCCCGTGATTCATACGCATAACGAATCAAAGGAACTTTGCCCACCCAACGTGCTTCCGATAGATAACCTCTCCTCGAATCGAAATGATGATGATCGGCGTACGCTTTACCGTACTTGTGCTCGTTCCATAAATATTCTCCATATGTCGCAAACGATTCGTTCAAGGGTAAATTCGACCACGACTCACACGTCACCAAATCACCAAACCATTGATGAAACAATTCGTGCGAGATATAATCCTCGTACGTTCTGTCCAGCAACTCTCGGCGATCCAATTGCACAAAATCGCCATGAATGGTTGCGGTAGTGTTTTCCATTGCGCCCGAAACGAATTCGCGCACACACACTTGGGAATACTTGTCCCATGGATATTCAACACCCAAACGATTAGAGAAAAACTCCAGCATTTCCGGTGTGTTACCGAAGATGGCGTTCGCGTCAGGTGCGAATTGTGGTTCAATAAAATAATTCACAGGCTTGTTTCTCCATGTTGTACCGGCAACATGAAAATCTCCTGCCGCCATCATTACCAAATAAACGGCGTGTGGCAAATTCATTTTCCAATGATCCGTTCTTGTCCCGTCGGCGTGTTGTTGTGAATTCACCAATGTTCCATTGGAAAGTGTTTTGAATTTATTGGTAACACGAATCCGAATTTCGTTGGTCATTTTCTGATTCGGTTGATCAATGGTCGGGAACCATGCCGAGGACGCCTGCGTTTCTCCTTGTGTCCACAATTGAGTCGGAATATTCGGATCTGTACTATCCGGATCGATAAAGTACAATCCTTTATCCATGCCGATCGCAGCGCTTCCTCCTACTTTCAACTCATCCGGTTTGGCGGTATAATGAATAAACAATGCGATGGATTCCGACTTATTATAAATGCGGGGCAACGTAATAAGCAATTTGTCATTCGCATATGTAAAAGGCGTATTCACGGTATCTCCATCATTGCGAATCAACGCTACACGATGAAGATCCATTCCTCGTGCATCCAATGTTACACCATCCGTAGCATAAAAATACGGGCGCAAATAAATAACCGCTTTGCCCAAAAGATGACGCTTCTTGAAATCGGGCACCACATCCAATGAAGTGTGTAACAAGTCGTGTGTCAAAAGATCTGCCGCACGATAATTATTCATCGTTGCGTCATTCACAAATCGTGTTGCGGTGTCTGCCGTGTTGCCGGTGGTTTGGGTAATCTGTTTTCCCGATCGCGGACATCCTGCGAATAACAGGGACAGCAAAGGCAACAGTACTAGTGTGTTTTTCATTGATGTTAAAGTTGCATAAAAATTAAATATTAAACCCGGCACTTAACAATAGTTACCGAAAGGCAATAACTTTGGACTATGGAAAAGCAACTTTATACGATTACCGTAAATAACGCCACCACGCACCAATTGGAAATGGAAAGCAACAACACATCGTCCGGCATTATGGACGGGAAGGCGTTTCAATTAGATATTGCCGGACAAGACGGTAATCGTTTTCACGTAATACGAGATCATCAGTCTTACGATGTAGAAATTGTTGCTCATGATCGCGTTGCAAAAACCATCACCATGATGGTGAACGGAAGAAATTATACGGCACAAATCGGCGATCAGTACGATGCCTTGCTGAAGTCGCTAGGTATGGATAAAGTAGGTGCATCGAAAGTGAACGAATTAAAAGCGCCAATGCCCGGAATGGTATTGAATATTTTGGTGGGTGAAGGTCAGGCCGTGAAAAAAGGAGACGCATTAATCGTTTTGGAGGCCATGAAAATGGAAAACATTTTAAAGTCGCCGGGTGATGGTGTCGTGAAAAAAGTAGCTGCCGTGAAAGGAACTGCGGTAGAAAAAAATCAAGTGTTAATCGCATTCAACTAACGATGGGTATTTCAAGAAAAGATTTTTTGGTGAAAAGTGCGATGGGCGCTGCCGCTGTTACCTTGTTGGGTCGCGACGCATTTGCCACAGGCTCTGTTGACCTGAGCGATAAAACCCCGTTCAAGTTGCCGGCACTTCCGTACGCGTATGATGCACTGGAGCCATACATCGATCGACAGACGATGGAAATTCATCACACCAAACATCATCAGGCCTATATCAATAATTTGCACGCCGCTCTGGATAAGCGCAATGCCCCAACAGGCACAATTTATACACTGGATGATTTGGTGAAAAACGCAGGCAAGTATGGTGATGCTGTACGCAACAACGCCGGTGGGCATTACAACCACTCGTTGTTTTGGAGTATCATGATGCCGGCTTACAGCACGGGAACGAAGTCGCCTTCGGGAAAATTGAAAGAGCGTATTGACGCCAAATTCGGCAGCTTCGAAAAAATGAAAACCGAATTTGAAACCGCAGCAAAAACGCGTTTCGGCTCGGGTTGGGCGTGGCTGATTGTACAAAACGGAGAATTGGCCATTTGCTCAACCGCCAATCAGGATAATCCTTTGATGGACATCGCTGAAGTGAAGGGGACTCCAATTCTGGCGGTGGATGTATGGGAGCACGCGTACTATTTAAAATATCAAAACAAGCGTCCTGATTATATCAGCGCATGGTGGAGTGTGGTGAATTGGGCGCAAGTTGAAACGCTTTTCTCGAAAGCCGGTGCTAAATAACCAACAAAAACTAGGGATTTTACTATCTTTGTCGTCCAACTAATTATTACATCAGATGACTCCATTCATCATTCTTGGACCTTTCGGACTCGGTGGACCTGAAATGATTATCATTTTGGTTATTGTGTTGCTGTTATTCGGCGGACGCAAAATTCCTGAGTTCATGCGCGGATTGGGTAAAGGCATCAAAGAATTTAAAGATGCGTCGAAGGGTGTAGAGAACAACACGCCCGAGAAAAAAGACTAATTGCTTTACCTAATTGCAGGCAATTGTGGTGAAGGCATATAGTTCTTTAGCTGACGTTCAAAGTGGTCTTCGTGCAGGAGCAATTACTGCCGTTGATTTAACGCGCTCGTATTTAGAGCGCATCGAAAACAATAAGAACCTTAACGTTTTTCTCGAAGTTTTTACGGATTCTGCTTTAGCAAAAGCAGAACAAGTAGATGCTAAAATTAAATCCGGAACAGCAGGAAAACTTGCCGGCATGGTGATCGCGTTGAAAGACAACATCTGCTATCGCGGTCATAAAGTTTCTGCATCATCACGCATCTTAGAAAATTTCGTTTCTCCATACAGTTCAACGGTTGTAGAGCGTTTGTTGCAGGAAGATGCCATTATCATCGGGCGTACCAATTGCGATGAATTTGCAATGGGTTCTTCCAATGAAAATTCCGCATACGGAAATGTGCTGAATTCATTGGATCACAAACGTGTTCCCGGAGGTTCTTCCGGAGGCTCTGCGGTTGCGGTTGCGGCCAACTTGTGTCTTGCTGCACTAGGAACCGATACCGGTGGATCTATTCGTCAGCCGGCTTCATTTTGCGGTGTTGTGGGCTTAAAACCAACATACGGCCGCGTATCACGTTGGGGAATTATTGCTTATGCTTCTTCTTTTGATCAGGTTGGGCCACTTACGCATAATGTTGCAGACGCTGCAGCAATCATGGAAGTGATCAGCGGTGTGGATGAATTCGACGGAACATTGGCTACACAGCCCGTGCCCGCCTATTCACAACAACTGCAGACGCCGCAGAAAAAGCGATTTGCATATTTGCGCGATTGTTTGGAAAAAGACGGGCTCGATCCGGAAATTAAAAACCGATTACTGCAACTGATGGAGCGCTTGCGTGCAGAAGGTCACATTGTTGAGCCGGTTGAGTTTCCTTACCTCGATTATTTAGTTCCAACCTACTATGTGTTAACTACTGCGGAAGCTTCTTCCAACTTAGCGCGTTTTGATGGTATTCGTTACGGTTACAGAAGCGCCAATGCAACAGACCTGGAATCAACGTACAAGAAATCGCGCAGCGAAGGATTTGGTGCGGAAGTGAAGCGTCGTATAATGTTGGGAACATTTGTACTCAGCGCAGGATATTACGATGCGTATTATTCCAAAGGGCAAAAGGTTCGTCGCTTGTTGCGTAATAAAACGGAAGAGATTTTATCATCGTACGATTTTATTTTACTGCCGACAACCCCCGGAACAGCATTTGAATTCGGCGCCAACTCCGCAGATCCGATCAAGATGTATCTCGAAGACATCTTCACTGTTCAGGCGAATTTAACCGGCGTTCCCGCAATTTCTGTTCCTGCAGGAAAAGCAAGTAACGGCATGCCTTTCGGTGTTCAACTGATGAGCGCCAACTTCACAGAACCCGCACTGTTAGCGATGTCTGCGCATGTGCAGGGCATTTGTGAAAAACTGTAAGGCACTTCGCGTCCCATTTTCTTGTTATTCTCGCTCAGGATTCGATCTTTGTAAAACGCGCTCGCACTTTTTTCTAAAGTCGTGCGTTCATCCATTAGCGGGAATACGTGATGCAGCTAAAGCGAATCGTCATCGGATTGTTAATCGTACTGCTTGGGTCGCCTCTGGGTGCTCAGGACAGCACTTCTTTCGTGGATGATCCTGTTGCTGCCATGCTGGATTCATTAATGCGCAATTCGTACGTCAATCGAATTCCCAAACAAACTACCCAGCGCACGAACAAATACAATTTTGCTCCCGACTCTGTTCCCGTTTACGATCCGCTAGTAATTGAAGGTCGTCTCGCGAAATTAAATTCCCAATCGCCATTTGATTTAGTGTACAACAATGAGGTGCAAGCCTACATTAACATGTACACAAAGAAGCGTCGCGGCTCTGTAGAGCGTATGTTGGGTTTATCGCAATTGTATTATCCCATTTTCGAAGAACAATTGGACAAGTACAATCTGCCGCTTGAATTAAAACATTTGGCGGTGATTGAATCTGCATTGAACCCAACGGCCACTTCACGTGCAGGTGCTCGCGGTTTGTGGCAATTCATGTACACGACGGGCAAAATGTACGGACTCGAAGTAACGTCGTATGTGGATGAACGTTGCGATCCGTATCAATCGACTATAGCTGCGTGTGAGTACTTGCAGTTTTTGTACGGCATGTTTGGCGATTGGCAAATTGTTTTAGCCGCCTACAACGCAGGGCCCGGAACAATCAACAAGGCCATACGTCGTGCCGGTGGCGGCAAAAAAACGTATTGGGAAATTCGTCCGTTTTTGCCGAAAGAAACGCAAGCATATGTTCCGGCTTTTATTGCTGCCAACTACGTGATGACGTTTCACGTAGAACACAACCTATATGCTGTGGCTCCGCGCAAAGTGTTTTATGATGTGGACACCGTCACCGTAAAGCAACAAGTAACCTTCGTGCAGTTACAGTCCGTTTTAGGAATTGCTTACGACGAAGTACAATTTTTAAATCCGATGTACAAACTGGGTGTAATACCGGTTTCATTTCATGAGCCGTATAAATTGGTGTTACCTATTGCTCATGCCGGCAATTTCGTACAGAATGAAAACTCCATTTACGATCACGTCAAAAGGGATTCGACCACTGCGATAATTGTGCAGCAAAAAAAGTCCATCCATTCGGTGAAACAAGGCGAAACTATTAACTCTATTGCAAAACGGTACAAATGCTCAGTTACGGATGTGCGCTCCTGGAATAATCTGAAGAGCAATTATTTGAAAGTGGGTCAAAAGCTAACAATTTACACTCCCGTTCACGCTCCTTCACCTACTTCGCAGCAAAGCCCTGTTGTAAAACAACCATCTCCGTCGGATCCAAATCAAAATAAAACCCCGGTGAGCACAACGGGCCAGTATAAATATTACACCGTTAAAACCGGCGACAATCTTTGGAAAATCGCACAAGCCACAGGAACAAGCGTTGATGAGCTCAAGAAGCTAAACGGCTTCGGTGAAAAAATCGTTTTAAAGACCGGACAGCAAATCAAAGTGAAGCAATTATAACCGCGCTTACTATTTTCGAGTCGTGGTGTCTTCCGAAATAAAAACACTTTTCGTCATAATTGCTCTCGTGTCAGCACCTGCTTCACACATTTTTTCTTTAGAGCCACCCGATGTATAAACACGAGTTGTTGTGTCGGAACACCATTTTGCAGGAACAACTACATGCTGTTTCAACCTCGGATCGTACGCACGATATACCCAAGTGGGAACATATTTAGGCTGGCCAAGAATAAGCTTGCCATTGGGAAGTTTTGTGATGCTCACGTTCAAAATCACTCCGGCATCGGTATAGCGCCAATATTGATTGGAAATAAAATTTCCCAACGACCAAGCGATCAAGCCCTCGCTCACTTTACTATTCTGTGCCGGTTGAAAATAATTGACTGAACCAATCACGTGCGGATGCGCTCCAATGATAAGATCGGCACCTGCTTCTGTTGCCCATTTTGCCATCGTTTTTTGATAGGTAGTTGGCTCTGCTTTATTCTCTTCGCCCCAATGATAAAATACGATAACAACATCACACCCTTGGTCCCGCGCCCTTTTGATGTCGTTAGTTACTAGTGCACTATCTGCAACATTCAGCATGTACCGATGGGTGTCTAGCGGATATGCGCCGTTTGTTCCATAGGTGTAATTCAACACTGCTGTTGCAATTCCATTTTTACGCAACACCCGAATCGAATCGCGATCGTGCCGGGAAACATGTGTGCCGGTATAACCCAATTTGTTTTTTTTAATCACATCTATCGTGCGCAAAAGCCCATCTTCTCCTGTGTCCATCGAATGATTGTTGGAAGTAACCAGAAAATCAACTCCTGCGTTCTTTATTGCCGTTACAAATTCATCCGGCGTATTGAATGCAGGATAACCGCCATAAACTCGTTTCGTTCCGGCACAGGTGGTTTCTAAATTGCCAATGGTAAAATCGGCCCAAGCGAGATATGGTGCTATTTCCGCAAAAGATGGTGTAAAATCATACGACCCATTCGGTTGGCGGGCATTATTAAATTGCGGAGAGTGACACATGAGGTCGCCAATAAAGCTGAAGGTAATCGAACATGTATCAGCAATCAACGTGTCTTGACACACAACGTGTTCCTTCACAACGTTGCCGGGACTTTGAATAAAGTTTGCCAACACAAATACCGGAATCAGCGATCCTGCAAAAATCAAAAAAGGCCAACTTGAAAATTTCATGCTTATCCTACTTAACTGGGGTTGCAAAGGAAGCACCAAAATGCTCGTAAATGAAATTTTTTCGACTAAATCGGGTCAAGTGAAAAGTTTTTTATAACTTGCTAATTCATTCGCTTCAAAAGACTCAACACAAAAACTAAATAAATATGAAAAAGGCACTTCTATTAATCCCGGCATTCGCTATTGCTGCGGGTTTCAGTTCCTGTAAGAAAGAAGATTCTGCCGGAACAGACGGCGAAGTAATTTCGGTTTCTTCCCGCTACAAACCGGTAATGTTTGAATATTCGGCAACATGGTGCAATCCTTGTGGCGTATATGGCTATCCCGCCATTCACGGTTTACTGGAAGAATACAAGCATCAAATCACTGCTGTGTTAATGCACCCGAACGATGGTATCGTAGATGTAGAACCTGCGGGAATGGAAGATATTATTGATTTTTTCCAGTTCAGCGGAACGCCTGCCTCTGCTGTTAACGCGGGTCCGGACACTTATCCAACCTATTTGGAGCCGAAAATTACTCAGGCTTTATCGGCGAACCCTACTGCAAAAGCGGGTGTTGGTATAGCACACAAGGTGGAAGGTAATAATTTGGTTGTTACTACAAAAACCGTTTTCTTCGATCAGGTTAGTGGTAATTACAATCTGGCTGTTTATGTGGTAGAAAACGGCATCATGGAAACCCAGTCCGGTCAAACAGGGGAAGTCCCATTCGACCACATTCTTCGTGCTTGTGCCGACGGAAAAGCTTTTGGTATTTCTGTTGCTGCTAATCCTGCAAAGGGCACTAAAATCGACAACACTTTCACCATTGCGATTCCTAACGACGTTCGTAGCAAAGAAAACCTTCAGGTTGTTGCTGTTATCTACAAAATGGGGTCCAACGGCCAACCGACTGACGTGTTGAACTCCAACATGTACTAATTATTCGACCATTATTCACACCCGCCTGCTGCAAAGTTGGCGGGTGTTTTTTCACCATTAAATTGCTCCACACATGAATTTTCGCTCGATTATTACAATACTTCTGGCGTTGGTAGTTGCCGTTGGCTCCGCAGATGCAGAAACGCTGAAGAAGCGTCGTAAAAAGAAAAAAAGAGGCAAAGAAGTTGCTTTCAAGGCCGGACAAATCGGGGCTTCTGCGGGTGCCGGATTTGTGGTGAATGGCAACTATTCTAAATCGGATTATTCCATTTACGGAACTAACGAATACGACAAGGGTTTCCCAATTAATATTCGTGCAGAGTATGGCGTTACCGACTTCTTAGGAATTGGTGTTTGGTACGGTATGTACACAGAAAAGGTAACTATTCAGGACGTTACTGTTCCAAGCAACTCTTACGGATACAATCATAAATTTACACAGCTGGCATTGCGTCCTGCTTTCCACGTGCCTATGGGTCATCCGAAATTAGATCCGTACGTGGCAATTCCATTTGGAATGAACGCCACCAAAGCAACTCCGTTTGGTGAATACAACTATGTTCAGGAGCCATTGAAAGGTGGATTTGGATGGGCGATTCACGCCGGTGCTAACTACTACTTCACATCCAACATTGGCGCATTTGTTGAGGGCGGTTACGGCTCGTGGTTTCCGATGATCAACTTCGGCTTGTCGTTTAAATTATAGGGTGACAGCAGCAGTAGCAAACAACATTATTGTTGAACTGTCTTCGGACGGATATCAGTGTGTGGCGCTGCCAACATGTGTGGTTTTGCAAATTGCGGATGACACCACTGAAACGCGCATGAACGAAAGAGCATTCATCGATGAAGCTGCGCTGTATCAGATTAAGCAAGTGAATGAACATTTGTTTTGCGCACGGCGATATGCGGTATTAGTTACCACCTCTAACTATAACGCCATCAGTGAAAAAGCACGCGAATTATCGGCATGCGCCTAGTTTGTGCGCAAAACCACAGGCAAAGCGTTGCTGGCGCATAACAGCACCACGAAATTAGCGGGCAACTTCTATCTCAACTTTAACAAACCCGTAATGCCAACAAAACTGTTTAGCGACAGAGTAAAAGCAATAGCGTGGTAAAAAACTTGAAATAAAAAAGGTCGGACAATGTTGTCCGACCTTTTTTTGCTTAGTTCTGCGTCTGCAGCTGGTGAATATAATCCTCCAGTCGCTCCACAATTTTGTCGTAACTGAATTGCGCCAACGGCGTAGGATTCACGTTGTGGTATTCCGGATTGTTGTTCTTGCGAAGCGTGTAAATGTTCTGCTTGCCTTCTTCAAAACGACCAATCGGATCGATTGTCATTGTGAGAATCTGGTAGTCATAGTTCTTCGCCAGTTCATATAGCATGTCGAAGTTTTCTCCCAATCCCGCCACCTCATCAATAGCCATGAAACGCACACCGCGCTTGACTTTGCGGTCTTTGCGACTCAGCTTGTCGGTGTCGATGATGGATAAACGTGCGATACACAACAAGGCCAACATCGTATAGTTCTGACCGTTCGATCCCGGTGCATCTTCACCTTTCGGCGTTTTCAAACTGATGGACAAATCGAAATATGATTTCGGATTCGTCAGCTTACGAATGTCCGGCTTCACATTCTTTCCATCGCTGTGCGCCTGGAACGCGCGAAGAATAATTGCATCTGCGCCTTCGTTCTCTGTTTCGAACATCTTGAACAAGCCCACATTCTGCGCTTTCGCTGAAATTTCCTTGTTCAAATTTCTAATCCAGGAAATAGGATATGCTTTGGACGGATCGAAGTTGATTTCCACGTAGTGACCACCGGAAATTTTATTCTGACGGAAGAACTCGCGGATGTCGTCAATGCGATCGCGGTATTCGCTGTACACTTCTTCAATCTTAGAGAAGATGCCGTTGATGATCTTCAACTTGTGGTCGTTGATTTCGTTCATCTTCTGGTTGATGATGCGCAAGTGTTCTTCTACATCGCCCGCCAGATCCTCTTCGATGCGATCCGGGTTTTGTACAATCTTTGGCAACATCACTTCTGCTAAAGTCTGGAAATCGTAACGATGATTACCCTTCAGACGCTCGTCTTCAATCTGGAATTTCTCGTCGTATAAAACCCCTTCATAATTGGTTTCGTATGCCTTCTGCGTAGTAATCACGGTTACTTTCACCTTGTTCACCACACTCTCTTCCACTTGCTCTGTCAGCTCTTCCGGCTTAAACGGTCCGATAATTTCTTCGTACTTCTTCAACGATTCTGTATAACGTCCTTCCAGCGATGGCATCTGTTCCATCAGCCCGATTAAACGCTGCTCCAATGAACCCTGGCGACGAGAAATTTCCTGCAGGCGCTGCGAGAACGCATTGTACACCATCTTCGCACTGGAGCCGTGTTCTTTCTCTATTGCACGAATTTCCTGATTTACCTTCACCTGGCTTTGTTCTCCCTCCGATGCTTTCAGATAAGTCTGTACATCCGCCAACCAATCTTTAAATCGCTCTTCGAGTGCTTTTTTCTCCTGACGGAAATTCTTTGCCTCGCGCTCTTTCTCCGGCAACTGCGTTAAATCGAGCTGACGAATTTGTCCGTCGATAGCCTGCAGACTTCCCTGAGAATTCGCAATGATGTCATCCGCTTCGCGAAGTTTCTGTAACGCATCTTCCCAGTTCTTCTTGGCTTCATCATATTGCATACGCAAGTTGTTCTTCGGATTGGTGAAGTGCTCCAGCACCTGATCGAATTCTTCCTTCTGCATTTGCAACGACTCGTCCGGTTCAAATTTCACGATTTCATCACGACGCAACCAGATATCCGACAACTGCTGATTAAATCCGAATTCCACCAACTGATCGCGCAAGCCGCGCAAGCTGTCGCGTTCAGCGCTCAGCTTCTCTAATTCCTTTTCTATCGTATCTCCGTATTTCTTCAACTCCTTCTCAATCGTATCCGGATTATTGAATAATTGCTTTTGCACAACATGAACAAATTCGCGCACACCACCAAGGTCAATCCAGAATCCGTCCGCGGTCTTATCCAACACTTTTACATTTTTGTAAATGCCTTCCGGATCAGGAACGTAGCGCATTCCGTCTTTTCCTTCCGATGGTTTCTTCGTACTTAATGTTTTGAAGTGCATCAACACCGACTCTTCTTCTTTCGTTAGTTTGCCGGCATTACGAATTGCCCATTGCACCACTGAATCTTTATTGTCGCTGTCGAATAGCGGCAACAATTGCTCGAGTCGGTGAATTTCGCTGTCGAGTTGATCCATCACACCATCGTACTCTGCTTGCGCCAGACGATAATCTTGCGACCAAGTTGAATTCACGAATAAGTCGTAAATGTCGCGCTCATCGAGGAGGTTATCAAAGTCCAACAAACGCTCTTTGTCGCGTGCATTCTTTTCCTGTTTCGCAAACTGTTCGCGAACACCTTCTGCTGTCTTATAAATTTTCAGCCAGCCTTCCGCCGACTTTACACGCGTCCATTTGGCACTTGCTTCATCGTATTCCGACTGAGCAATGGTGTATGCTTTTTCATACGACGCTCTGTTTTTTTCTGCGAATTCGCGTTGCTTCTTTTTATTCTCCAACTCCTTCTCTAAACGCTCACGCTCTCCGGAAATGCTGTCGAGTTCGCGCTCCACCGCTTCCATGTTCAACTCATTCACACGTTGCTCAAGCATGATTTGCTGCAAGTTCACATACGCCACTTCTTTCTGTGTGCGAATCAAATCTTTCCCTACAACTTCACGCTGCTGATAGGCAAATCCGGTTTCCAACAAAAGTGAACGGTGCAATGCTGCATCGCGTTTCTTTTTGTCTTCCAGCAAACTCAACAAACGATCTTTCTTCAACTTCACGGTTTCATATACCCGCGCGCGACGCTTGTATTCCTCGTGTGCTTCTTCAATTTCCTTCTTGCGCTTTTCGTATTCTTTGTTTTGGTCGTCATCGTTGGAGAACAAGAAGTTTTTCAAGTCTTCCGATTTTGCTCCAACTCCTTTACCACGAGAGAACGACTGAATAATTTGCGCGAATGTTTTCAGCTTCTTTTCATCGTGACTTAAGTCTGTTGAAAGAATGCCATTGTTGAATAGCGTACGATGGAACTCGGCCGTGCGGTTGTTGAAATGGCGCATGTTGTAGCCGAGCTTTTCGAAATGCTCTTTTAATTTATCAATGGGAAGAATTTGATTGCCCGGAAGAAAATCGCGGTACAACAAAAACTTCGACATCGGTTCCAAATTCATTCCTCCTTCAGGATTGAAGTCAAATCCTTTCTGAATGATAAACGGATAAATAGAGCGCGCGTTAGTTTGAATATGCGTTCCGATGATAATGTACTTCCCTTCTTCCACTTCAACGTTCGCAAACGCATACGCCATGTTGCCCTGTTCGCCGCCTTGTTTCAAAACGATACCTTCAACGGTACGTTTTTCTGTGGTCATTACATCGGTTCCGGATTCCCAGTATTCTTTTTTCGCGACGAAAATTAACTGCAGCAAATCGGCAACTACAGACTTTCCCGAACCCGAGCCCCCTGTGAAGTCCGTGCGCAACGGGTGCAATAAATAATCGCAGTTGTTGTGATAAATAACACCTACTGTGGAAAGGGAAAATATTCTTGGATATTGTTTCATCTCTGTCTAAAATGTTTTGAATGCGTGCGTATTATTCTGCTCCATCGCCACCTTCCACAGGATATAGGCCTCCCGTGGTTTCCTCAATTGCATTGGTCTCGTCAATAAGTCGGTCGATGTTGTGAATCTCGTACGAATACATGGTGAACAAGCGATCGATGGATGGCATAATCTCAAACAACTCTTTGTTACGCGGATCGAAATGAATCCAGCCTAAACGCTCAAATTGCATCAGTGAATTCCGCACCCATTCGTCAATCGTGCTTTCGTCAATTTCTGTTGCTTCTTTTTCACGACGCTTCGCGAATAAGCCATAGATGTAATTCTTGTACTCTTCGTTGCTCTTGATCAGTTGAATGAAATCGGGCACATAAATATCGTTGATGAAATATTTATCAATGCGGTGAATCTTCAGCAACAAAATACCCAGTAAGGTGTATTCCGGAGCGAGTTTTTTCGCACGTGATTTAACAATACCGCGACTCTCTTCGTCCATATCGAGGAAGAAATAGCGTGTGTAATCTGTTCCTTTACCCACGAGTTGTACGTGGAACAAGTTCCTGTAATACAAACGAATTTCGTCTTCATACTTTTCTAAAAAGTTGAAGAACTCTGTTTGATGCGGATAATTCTGAATGTGCTGCCCACTCTTCAATATAAAATCGAGTTCTGCAAACAGATTTTCTGCTTCGTCTGTTTCTAAGAACCCGTATTTTTTACTTGCATTTTCCATATTCCGATGTTTGGTTGTTTTGGGTCGAGCACAAACTCTTCCGATACTGAAACTTCAAATCCTTCTTTCTTGGTAAACTCTTTCAACACGAGCGTTGCTGTTTTAATTGCCTGCTCGAAGTCGTTGTCTTTATGCAAAATCTGATAGTAATATTCTCCGAAGTTGACTTTCTTCTTCTTCTCCAAATCGGAAGAAATCTTTTCATACCAGTGTTCGATACGACGCTCACGATCAATTTGCTGCTGACGAATCATCGCCTGGCGCTTCAAATCTTCTTCATCAAAATCGTGCGACTGCAACTGTACCGGAGGTGGCTCCAGCAACTGCATGTAATCCAGCGTTAACAACTTGGAACGATCCATGTAGATGTCCTTCGTCTGAATATTTTTCGGCAGTGTAATTTCTACATCATGTACCGTACGCCCTACCAACTTTTTGGAACGACCAAACTTGCTGGTAGAATTCTTCAGCATATAAATCAAAAACGATTCGATCTTACGATCGAAGTCGCGCTTTTCGAAGTCGTTATACAGCTTGTTAATCTTCGGCTTGATGCGGTCGATGGTATGCGATACGTTGATCAATCGCAATTCAATGTCCTTGAAGTACAAACGCACTTCGCGCTTCATTTCGCGAAACTCGAATTCATCCGTTAACGTTGCATCATCCAGCAGTTGCTTAATATCATCTTTCGAAGAAAACGCGCTGGACAATTTATCCGCTTGTTCTTTCACTCGATCTAACAAC